>JBEKZK010000521.1:0-4297 GCA_049509935.1 Xanthobacteraceae bacterium
TACTCGGCCGAGCTGTCGCGGATCGCGGCCGCCAAGCCCGAGGCCGTCTTCGTCTTCCTGCCCGGCGGCATGGGCGTCAACTTCGTCAAGCAGTTCCGCCAGGCCGGGCTCGCCGACACGGTGACGTTCCTGTCCGCGTTCACGGTGGATGAATCGACCCTGCCGGCGCAACGCGATGCGGCGCTCGGCATGTTCGGCGGCGCCAACTGGGCGCCCGATCTCGACACGCCGCAGAACAAGGCGTTCGTCGCGGCTTACGAGAAGGAGTTCGGCGCCGTGCCGGGAACCTACGCGTTCCAGGCCTACGACGCGGCGCTGCTGATCGACAGCGCGGTGCGCGACGTGAAGGGGGACCTCGCCGACAAGGAGGCGCTGCGCGCCGCCCTGCAGAAGGCCGACTTCAAGTCGCTGCGCGGGGCATTCCGGTTCAACACCAATCACTATCCGATCCAGAATTTCTATCTGGTCAAGGTGGCCAGGCGCGACGACGGCAAGTACGAGACCAGGATCGTCAAGACGGTGTTCGAGAGCTACGCCGACCCTTACGTCAAGGAGTGCCCGATGAAATGACGGTCGCCAATGTCCGCAGCTCTTCTCCTGATACAGGTCCTCAATGGGCTGCAGCTCGGCATTCTCCTGTTCCTCATCGCGGCCGGCCTCACGCTGGTCTTCGGCGTGATGGATTTCATCAATCTCGCCCATGGCGTCCAGTACATGCTGGGCGCCTACCTGGCGGTGACGTTCCACGCGCTGACCGGGAATTTTCTCGTGGCGCTGGTGCTCGCGCTGCTCGCCGCGCTCGCCTTCGGGCTGCTGCTCGAAGTCCTGGTGTATCGCCGGCTCTACGACCGCGATCACCTCGACCAGGTGATCGCCACGTTCGGCGTGATCCTGTTTCTCAATCACGGCGTCAAGGTGGTGTGGGGCGCGGCGCCGCTGACCCTGCCGATGCCCGACATGCTGTCCGGCTCGGTCGCCGTGCTCGGGCTCACCTATCCGGTATGGCGCCTGGTGATCATCCTGTCCGGCCTTGCAGTCGCCGCGCTGCTCTACCTGCTGGTCGGCCACACCCGCATCGGCATGCGGGTCCGCGCCGGCGCCACCCATGGGCGGATCGTGTCGGCGCTCGGCGTCGACATCCGCCGGCTGTTCATGATCGTGTTCGGCTTCGGCGCGATGCTGGCGGGGTTTGCCGGCATCATGGTGGCGCCGATCCTCTCGGTCGAGCCCGGCATGGGCGACACCGTGCTGATCCTCGCCTTCGTGGTCATCGTCATCGGCGGCATCGGCTCGATCCGCGGCGCCTTCCTCGCCGCCCTGGTGATCGGCCTCGTCGACACGCTCGGTCGATCGTATGCGGTCGATATCCTGCGCCTGGTCATGGCGCCGTCCCCGGCGCGCACCGTCGGCCCGGCGATCGCCTCGATGCTGATCTACCTGCTGATGGCCGTCATTCTCTACGTCCGGCCGACCGGGCTGTTTCCCGCCCGCGGGCGCTAGCGCATGTTCCGGCGAAGTGGTCACCGGTTCGCCGACGAGAACATGCGCCAGCCAAGGACTCGCATGTTCCGGCGAAGTGGTCACCGGTTCGCCGACGAGAACATGCGCCAGCCAAGGACTCGCATGTTCCGGCGAAGTGGCCACCGGTTCGCCGACAAGAACGTGCGCCAGCCAAGGACTCACACGCTTTCCAGGAGCGTTAGATTTCACAGCAGCACGCCATAGCGCCGTTGCCGGCCGAGGCCGCGCCGTCGCGACGCCTGCCCGCAGCGGTCGCGGTTCCCGCCCTGATATTTCTCGGCTTCGCGGCGCTGCCGCTGATCGCGCCGGCCGGCGGCGAACGCTATCTGCTCGATCTCGCGGCCCGCATGATGATCTTCTCCGTCGCGGCGGTCTCCCTCGACCTGCTGGTCGGCTACGGCGCGCTGGTGTCGTTCGGCCACGCCGCCTTCGTCGGGCTCGGCGCCTACGCGGTCGGCATCCTGGCGGCGCACGGCGTGAACGACGCCGTGGTCGCGCTGCCCGCTGCGCTCGCGGTGGCGATGCTGTTCGCCTACGCGACCGGCATCGTCTGCCTGAAGACGCAAGGCGTCTATTTCATCATGATCACGCTCGCCTTCGGCCAGATGGCGTACTTCACGGCAACGTCGCTCGCCCCCTATGGCGGCGACAACGGGCTGACCATCGCGTCGCGCAACCTGGTCGCCGGGTACGCGATGCTCGGCGCCGATCGCGCGTTCTACTGGGTGGTGCTCGGCTGCCTGCTCGCGACCTATCTGTTCTGCCGTGCGCTCGTCGCCTCGCGCTTCGGACGGGTCCTGCGCGGAGCGCGCGAGAACCCGACCCGCATGGCGGCGCTCGGATTCGACGTCGGCCGCTTCCGGCTGGTCACCTACGTGATCGCCGGCGGGCTCGCCGGGCTGTCCGGCTTTCTGCTCGCCAATCTCACCGAGTTCGTGAGCCCCGCCTACATGTCGTGGCAGCGCTCCGGCGATCTCATCATCATGGTCATCCTCGGCGGCGCGGGCTCGTTGCATGGCGCGATCATCGGCAGCGTCGCCTACCTGCTGGCCGAGGAGTGGCTGTCCGGCCTGACCGAGAACTGGAAGGCGATATTCGGTCCGCTGCTGGTGCTGGTCGTCCTGTTCGCCCGCGGCGGCCTGATCGGGCTCGGCACGCAGGTCGGCCGGGGTCTTCGCCGTGGCTGACCCGGCGCTGCGCCTGCAGGCCTTGCGCAAGAGCTTCGGGGGGCTGACCGTCACCGACGACGTGACGCTCGAGGTCGAGGCCGCCGAGCTCCATGCGGTGATCGGGCCGAACGGCGCCGGCAAGACCACGCTGATCAACCAGATCTCCGGCCTGCTCGCGCCGGACGACGGGCGCATCCTGCTCGCCGGCGCCGACGTGACGCGCATGCCGCCGCATCGTCGCGCCATGCGCGGGCTGGCGCGGTCGTTCCAGATCACCTCGATCCTGCCGGGTTTTTCGGTCCTCGAGAACGTCGCGCTGGCCGTGCAGGCGCGCTCGGGCTCGAGCTTCCGCTTCATCGGCCGCGCCGCCGACGAGACGGCGCTCAATGTCCAGGCGCGGGCGGCCCTGGCGGAGACCGGCCTCGCGGACCGTGCCGAGGTTCCGGCCGGCCGGCTCTCGCACGGCGAGAAACGCGCGCTCGAGCTTGCCATGGTGCTCGCCATGCAGCCGAAGCTGCTGCTGCTCGACGAGCCGATGGCGGGCACCGGCCGGGAGGAGACGAACCGTCTGATCGCGCTGCTGCGCGGGCTCAAAGGGCGGTTCGGCATCGTCCTGGTCGAGCACGACATGACCGCGGTGTTCGCGCTCGCCGACCGCATCTCGGTCATGATCAACGGCCGCGTCATCGCGACCGGCACGCCCGACGAGGTGCGCGCCGATCCCCAGGTGACCGCCGCCTATCTGGGCGACGACAGCCTGTGAGCGCGCCCCTGCTCGTCGTCGAGGCGCTCGCCGCCTGCTACGGCCCCGCCCAGGTGCTGTTCGACGTGAGCTTCTCGCTCCGCGCCGGCGAGGTGGTCACTCTGCTCGGCCGCAACGGCATGGGCAAGACGACGACGATCTCGACCATCATGGGGATGCTGCCGGCCGCCGCGGGCACGGTGACGTTCGAGGGCTCCGCCCTCACCGGTCTGCCGTCGTATCGTGTCGCGCAGGCGGGGCTCGGCCTGGTGCCGGAGGGCCGCGAGATCTTCCCCACCCTGACGGTCGAGGAGAACCTGATCGCCACCGCCGCCGCCCGGTTCGGCGCGCCGCGCTGGACCCTGGAGACGGTCTACGGTCTGTTTCCCCGCCTCGCCGAGCGCCGCCGTCACATGGGCAACGAGCTCTCCGGCGGCGAGCAGCAGATGCTGGCGATCGGCCGCGGCCTCATGACCAATCCGAAGCTCTTGATCCTCGACGAGGCGACCGAGGGCCTGGCGCCGAAAATCCGCGCCGAGATCTTCGCCTGCCTGAAGCGCCTCAAGACCGAAGGCCAGGCCATCCTGCTGGTCGACAAGAACCTGCGCGCCCTCGTCGATCTCGCCGACCGCCACGTGGTGATCGAGAAGGGCCACGTGGTGTGGTCCGGCTCGTCCGCCGAGCTCGCCGCCGACCCGACGGTGCGCGACCGGTACCTGCATATTTGAGATGTTCTGAATCCCCGGCTACCGGCCTGTTCGTCCATAGCCGGCCACGCGCTTCAGAACAATATAGCTTCCGCCGAAGCTGGGACGTCGTACAAACAAACGTAGCTAGTTGGGGTCCGGCGCGCTTCCTATCTCGT
>JBEKZK010000522.1:0-4291 GCA_049509935.1 Xanthobacteraceae bacterium
GCCGCCACAGAGGACATCGCGGCGTCATGAGGCGCAGGCCCGGTCGGTTCGCTCTGTCAGCCACCCTGGTGGCCCTCGGCCTCGTCGCCTCGCTCACCGAGGTTTGCGCACAGACACGGCCGCAGAAGTTGATGGTCGGTCTGCTGCCCGGCGAGTCCGCCCCCACCGTCATGCGGCTCAACGAGCCATTGCGCGCCTATCTGGAACGGCGGCTGGGCCTTCCGGTCGAGCTCGTGATCGGCGCCAACTACGCGGCCACCGGCGAGGCGTTGCGCTTCGGGCGCCTCGACATCGCCTATCTCGGGCCGGTGACCTACATCCTGCGCGCACGCCGCGCCAAGCTGGAGCCGATTGCCCGGCCCAGCCACGAACGGGTCGGACCGACGTTCCAGGCCGTGGTGATCGTGCCGGCCGACAGCCCCGCCAGGACCCTGGCGGATCTGAAGGGTGGCGAGGTGGCGTTCGGCGACCCCGCCTCGACCGCGGGCACCTGGGTGCCGCGCTATCAGCTCGTGGAAGCCGGCCTCGTTGCCGAGCGCGATTACACGCCCCGCTCCCTGGGTGCCCACGACGCTGTCGCTTTCGCCGTGGCCAACCACAGGGTCGCTGCCGGCGGCCTCGCCATGCCGATCTACCAACGGCTGCTGAAGGAAGGGAGGATCTCGCCCGCCGCCGTCCGCGTTCTCGCCGAGTCGCCGCCGATCCCGGAATACATGTGGACGCTGCGTGAGGGTCTGGATCCGGCGTTCAAGGAGGACCTCCGCGCCGCCTTCATCAACATCACGGACAAGGACGTGCTGAACGTCTTCCGCGCCGAGGCCTTCATCCCGTGCGTCGATTCCGACGTGGATCGCGTGCGCGCCTGGATCGCCGCCATCCAGGCCGCCGACCCCGATGCCGTCCCGGTCGCACAATGACCGACCAGGCCATTCATCCCGGTATCGCGTTAGTCCTTGCCGACGGGCGCCGCAGGCTGCGCAACCGGACCCTGACGACGATGGCCGTGACCGCCATCGCGGTCGGCGCTTTCGCCTATGCCAACGCCTTCGATCTGCACCGCTACGCCGATGCGCTGCCGACCATCCTGCAACTGACCGCCGAGGCCTTGCCGCCGGACTTCAGCCGCTGGTCCCATTGGGGCCGGCCGCTGCTGGAAACACTGTCCATGAGCATCGCCGGTACCGTGCTGGGCGCCGCGGCCGCCATGCCGCTCGGGGCGCTGGCTGCGCGCAACATGGTGGCGGCCCGCTGGGTTGGCGCGCCGGTCCGGATGTTGCTTCATGCGCTGCGCTCGATCCCCGGGCTGATCTGGGGCGTCGTGTTCGTCGCGGCGGTGGGGTTTGGACCGCTGCCCGGCGTGCTCGCGCTCGCCACCCACTCGACCGGCATGCTCGGCAAGTTCTTCGCCGAGACCATGGAGCACGTCGACCCGGGGCCCGGAGACGCGTTGCGCAGCCACGGCGTATCGCGACTCGGCGTCCTGCGCTTTTCGGTCCTGCCACAGATCCTGCCGCGATGGATGGATGTGCTGGTCTATTGGTGGGAGCACAATCTGCGCGCCGCAACGACTGTCGGCGTCGTTGGCGCGGGCGGCCTCGGCCTCGAGATCATCACTGCCTTTCACCTGTTCCAGTACCGCGAGGCCTCGGCGCTGATGATCGTTCTGCTGGGGCTCGTGGTCGTCATCAACGTGATCGGGACCCGCATCCGCGCCCATTTCCTGGGAACGTTGGATCGCCCCCGGCCTTGAGCGGCGCTGGGAGGAGGTCCGAGCTTGACAGGCCATCGTGGCACGCTATCCGTACCCTGGAGTCGAGAAGGGGTTGCGCCTTCACCGACTGAAGGCTGGGTATAAATCCAGCGGTGAGGCGGATCACCGAGAGAAACGATGACCGACACCGCCGCCCGCATCCGCCCTGCCCGCACCGATTTCGAGCGCTTCGCGCCCGCGCACTTCCTGTGGCAGCGCGACGGCAAGGTCGCGACCATCACGCTCAACCGCCCCGAGCGCAAGAATCCGCTGACGCTCGAGGCCTATGCCGAGCTGCGCGACACCTTTCGCGATCTCGCCTACGCGGACGCCATCAAGGTCATCGTGATCGCCGGGGCCGGCGGCAACTTCTGCTCGGGCGGCGACGTGCACGAGATCATCGGCCCGCTGGTCGAGATGCAGCGCAACGGCGACATGAGCGGGCTTCTCGCCTTCACCCGGATGACCGGCGATCTGGTCAAGGCGATGCGCGCCTGTCCGCAGCCGATCGTCGCGGCGATCGACGGGGTGTGCGCCGGAGCCGGCGCCATCATCGCCATGGCGTCGGACCTGCGCTGCGGCACCGCGGAGAGCAAGGTGGCCTTCCTGTTCGTGCGCGTCGGTCTCGCCGGCGCCGACATGGGGGCCTGCAACATCCTGCCGCGGATCATCGGTGCCGGCCGAGCCGCCGAGCTGCTCTATACCGGGCGCGCGATGGACGGCAGCGAGGCCGAGCGCTGGGGCTTCTACAACAGGCTGTGCGACCGCGACACGGTGCTCGCCGACGCGCAGGCGCTGGCGCGGTCGCTCGCCGACGGCCCGACCTTCGCCCACGCCATGACCAAGCGGTGCATCCACCAGGAATGGAGCATGGGCATCGACGAGGCGATCGAGGCCGAGGCGCAGGCGCAGGCCATCTGCATGCAGACCAAGGATTATGAACGGGCCTTCGAGGCGTTCGTCGGCAAGCGCAAGCCGGTGTTCGGGGGTGATTGACGGCGCTGCCTTCGCTCCGGGGTCGCTCCAGTCGGACATCCCGAAGGTCACGCTCGACATATCAAGCGAGCCGCAAACCGATGCCCATCAAACACCATGAAAGCGTATGCATTCACCATCGTCGCAACGGGCGTCGACTACGAGGCTGAAGGCTTCGAAGATCCCTTCTTCGAAGCCGGATGCGATGACGCCACCATCTCGGTCCAGGACGGCAAGCTGATCTTCGATTTCGAGCGCGAGGCCAGCAACTTCGCGGATGCACTCATCACCGCACTGGTGGCCGTTCATAGAGGCGGCGCTGCAGTCGCCCAGATCACGGTGGCTGACGAGTCAGCCAATCCGATCGCTGGGCTGGGAGTTTCACGCGGCACCACGTCTGTGCTGGCAAATGAAGCCTCTAAAGAGCAAGCAGCATAGTGATATCGACATTGAGCAATTTCGACGAGCTGCTGGTCAGCTGTCCCCGATACGCGATAGACCAGTCTGTGTTCACCGGTAATCCGGCGAGACCACCAACCTTGCAAACGACCTTTGAGCGGCTCGGGCTTTCCAAGCCCCTTGAACTGCGGCCAATTGGCTTCGGTTGCGCAGTGCCCGCCGATCGGCGGCCGGGCGCTTGCCCCGACTCCGCAGGCTATCGGACTTTTGCGCTTTTCGGACCGATCCGAACAAGCCACCTGGCGGAGAGGAAGGGATTCGAACCCTTGATACGCCTTGAGAGCGTATAACGGTTTAGCAAACCGCCGCCTTCAGCCGCTCGGCCACCTCTCCGGTGGCGACCTGCGTATCCCCGACCGGGAGTCCGGTCAAGAAGCCATCGTGCCCGACAGGGCCCGACAGCCGGCCAAGCCGCTCGGTTCGTCACGGCTGCCCCTCGGGCTTGTCCCGAGGGGGTCCGTCCCGGCCATCCATGCTGCTGCCCGCAAGACCCGAATGCCCGGCAACAAGGCCGGGCCTGACGGCCACAAGCTCGTCGGTCAAAAGGGTAGTCGGGTGCCCGGGACGGCGAGCGCGGGCCACCGCCCGCTCCCGATCCGCGCGGGCCTCAGCGCTTCGCGGCGAGTTGCAGCAGCAACAACCCGTGCTCGCAGTAGCGGCCACCTAACTGCATGCCGATCGGCAGGCCGATCTCGGTCACCTGCACCGGCAGCGAGATCGCCGGCTGCCCGGACGGGTCTACCAGGGTCGCGCGAGGTGGCGTATATGGAGGTCATGCCCCGCGGCGGCGACCGGGTGCAGAAGTGACACATCGGCGAGGAATATCGTAGGTGACTGAGAGCCCGATCGGACAGGCCATCCTCGACGCCATTGCGGACCTCAAGAGCACGATGGACCAGAGGTTCGCCGTGGTCGACCAGCGTTTTGAGGTTGTGGACGAGCGCTTCGTCGCGATGGAGCAGCGCTTTGAGACGGTCGCGCAGCGGCTATCGGCCATCGAGTCCTCGACGTCGGCGCTGACGAATGTCGACCTGAGCTTCCTGCAGGTCGCCGCGCGAACACAACAGAGGGCGTGGACCGAGACAAACGCCACGTTGCGTCAGGTCG
>JBEKZK010000523.1:0-4287 GCA_049509935.1 Xanthobacteraceae bacterium
CTAGTGCGGCTTTTGGGATTTGAAGTTCCTATGACGAGCGCGCCGCACATCTGATAGGAACTTCAAATCCGCCGCACTAGTCGAGCACCGCCAGCGCCTGGACGAGATCGGCGATGAGGTCGTCGGTGTGCTCGATGCCGATGCTGAAGCGGATCGTGCCATCGAGAATTCCCGAGCGGGCGCGCACGTCGGCGGGAACGCCCGAATGGGTGGTTGAGCCCGGATGGCTGGCGAGCGACTCGGTGCCGCCCAGGCTGACGGCGAGTTTGAAGATCTTCAGCGCATTGAGCACCCGGAACGCCTCCTCGACGCCGCCGTCGATGTCGATCGAGAAGGTCGATCCGGCGCCGGTGCACTGCGCGTCATAGACTTTTCGCGCCGCGCCGTCGGGCGGCAGCAGGCTGAGCGTATGGGCGCGGCGGACGCGGGGATGGCCGACCAGGAACGACGCCACCGTCTCGGCGTTGCGGCAGGAGGCGACCATGCGCAATGACAGCGTCTCGAGGGAGCGTCCGAGCATCCAGCACGAATGCGGGTCGAGCTGGGTGCCGATCGCGCCGCGCAACAGCCGGATCGGCGTGATCCGGTCGCGCGCGCCGATCGCCGCCCCGGCGATCAGATCGGAATGGCCGCCGACATATTTGGTCAGCGAGTAGACGCTGACGTCGATGCCGTGGGCGAGCGGCGTCTGGAACACCGGGCCGAGCAGGGTGTTGTCGCACACGGTGATCGGGCGAAAGCCTTGCGCCTTCTCGATCGCATCGGCGGCCGCGGCGATCAGCCGGAAGTCCACCAGCGTGTTGGTGGGATTGGACGGCGTCTCGATCATGATGACGCTGATGCGGCCGCGCTTCGAGCCGCGCCGAGCGGCCGCGTCGATGTCCGCGGCGTCGAGGCCGTCGACGAATCCCTCGGCCGCCATGCCGTAGTTGGTGAGCGTCCTGGTCAGCAGGGTCTCGGTGCCGCCATAGAGCGGCTGGCTGTAGAGGATGACGTCGCCCGGCCGGGCGTGGGCGAGAAGCGTGGTGGCGATCGCCGACATGCCGGACGAAAAGACCAGCGCCGCCTCCCCGCCTTCGTAGATCGCCAGCCGGTCCTCGACGATCTCGCTGTTGGGATGATTGAAGCGCGAATAGACGAGGCCCGCCCCGCCGCCGGCGGGCGCCTTCTTGCGCCCGGACACGTAGTCGAAATAGTCGCGCCCGTCCTCGGCGGATCGGAACACGAACGTCGAGGTGAGAAAGATCGGAGGCTTCACCGAGCCTTCCGACAAGGCCGGGTCGTAGCCGTAGCCGAGCATCAGCGTCTCGGGATGCAGGCGATGATTGCCGATCTTGTCGAAGTGACTGCGGTCCTTGGCCATCATGCTGATCCGTTGCTCGGCGAGGCGGTCTCGAGGCTAGTGCGGCGGATTTGAAGTTCCTATCAGATGTGCGGTACGCTCGTCATAGGAACTTCAAATCCCAAAAGCCGCACTAGAATCATAGACTTGCTAGTGCACCTCTGGATTCCGAAGCTCGCACCAGAGGATGTCGCCAAGTGATGCGAGCTTCGGAATCGGCGCACTAGAGGTCGGCGTCGCGTGGCACGCCCCTGAGACAGGCTCCGACCCTCGCCATCGGCAGCTCCTCGACTGCGGAATCGATCTAACGCGCACTCCCCCGATGATGGCCGATCACTGAATGAACTGACGGCGCACGGTCGGACATTAAACGCCGCGCCGACCGGGTCACATGACCGCCTGGCTTTGACAGCCGCGTCGCATCGCCCCGTCGGCTTCCCGCAAGCGGTCCGCCCGCACCGCCCTACTGCAGGAGCCTGAGCAGTGCCCGCCCGGCCCAGCTGCCGAGCTCCTTGGCGCTCAGCGTGCCGTCATGGTCGGTATCCGCCGCCTTGAAGCGCTGCTCGGCGATCTCGAGGTATTCGTCCTTGCTCAGCGTCCCGTCCTTGTCGGGATCGGCGGCGGCGAGCTCCTTGGCGCTCACCCGGCCGCGCAGCTCCTTGCGGTCGACGGTGCCGTCGTGATCCTTGTCGAGCTTGTCGAACGCCGCCGCGGCCGCCGCCTTGGCCTCGGCCAGGTCGACGGTCCCGTCATTGTCGGTGTCGAGCGCCGCCAGCGGGCCCCTGGGCCGCGGCTTGGCGTCGGCCGCCGCGGCGCCGAGAAGGCCGGCGAACGCCAGGGCACCGAGAATCGTCGTGCGTCTCGTGATCATGGGGAGTCCTCCGACCCGTAATGGGGCGTCTCCATGCACATAGGCACGGTCGGCGGCGACCACCAGGGGCCGCCATGTGGCGCTTGCCGGGTCCGGCCGTGAACGGCCGCTTGCCGGGCCCGGCCGTGAACCGTTATGGCTCGTGTCGGTCCGCCGGGCGCCGCCGTGGGCGAGCTGACATGCAGAAGGAAGCCGAAGTGGTCGCACCACCGTCGCCGCGCACCGAGACCGGCTGGCCGGATCAGCTGTTCGGCGTTCTCAAGGCCCAGGACATCCGCCAGGTCGGCTTCGTGCCGGACGCCGGGCACGCGCGGCTCATCGAGCTGTGCGCGGCCGACGGCGCGATCCGCGACGTTGTGCTGACCACCGAGGAGGAAGGGATTGCGCTTTCCGCGGGCGCCTGGCTCGGCGGCCAGCGCTCGGTCCTGCTGATGCAGAGCAGCGGGGTCGGCAATTGCATCAACATGCTGTCGCTGATCAAGAGCTGCCGCTTCCCGCTGGTCGTGCTGGTGACCATGCGCGGCGAATGGGCGGAGTTCAATCCGTGGCAGGTCCCCATGGGCTCGATCGTCGAGCCGGCGCTGCGGCTGTGCGACGTCCTGGTCAGCCGCGCCGACCATGCCGATGCGGTGGCCGAGACCGTGGAGGCGGCGATCGAGCTCGCGTTCGGCGGCGAGCTTGCGGTGGCGGTGCTGCTGTCGCAGCGCCTGATCGGACGCAAGGTCTGGGTCGAGTGATGCTGGACCGCCGCACCGCGATCACCGCGCTGCTCGCCCACCGCGGCGACGATCTCGTCATCGTCACCGGCCTCGGCTCGGCCACCTGGGACGTCGCCTCGGTCGGCGATCACGACCGCAATTTCCATCTGTGGGGCGCCATGGGCGGCGCCGCCATGGTCGGCCTCGGGCTCGCCCTCGCCCGCCCAGATCTGCGTATCGCGGTCGTCACCGGCGACGGCGAGATGCTGATGGGCCTCGGCAGCCTCGCCACCATCGGGGTGCAGCGCCCGGCGAATCTCGCCATCCTCGTGCTCGACAACGGCGTCTACGGCGAGACCGGCATGCAGGCGAGCCATACCCGGCATGCCGTCGATCTGGCGGCGGCGGCACGCGCCTGCGGGATCGGGCTCGTCCTCGACGTCGCGGGTGCGGACGAGCTGCAGCGGCTCGCCGCGCTGCTGCCGAGCTTCGACCGCACCCTGTTCGCGCGGCTGCGGATCACCCCCGACGAGCCGCCACGGGTGCTGCCGACGCGCGACGGCGTGGAGCTCAAGCTGCGCTTGCGCCGCGCCATCGGGGCCCATCGCCCGGAGGCGTCCTGACCATGCATCTACTGGCGCGATTTTCCCGCGGCGAGATGAAGCTCAACCGCATCGAGGCGTTCAGCGACGGCGTGTTCGCCATCGTCGTGACGTTGCTGGTCCTCGAGCTCAAGGTGCCGGTGCTGAAGGATCACCACAGCGTCGCCGAGCTCACCCACGCGCTGATCGAACAGCTGCCGAAATTTCTGAGCTGGCTCATCAGCTTCATCATCGTATGCAAGTTCTGGCTCAACCACAGCCACGTGCTCGGCCTGGCGCGCCACGCCGACTACGGCCTGGTGTGGACGAACTCGCTGTTCCTGATGGGGCAATCATTCATCCCGTTCCCCACCGCCCTGCTCGGCGAGTACGCCGGCAATCCGCTGGCGGTGAGCCTGTTCGGCTGCGTGTTCGCGCTCAACACCGTGCTGTTCATCGCGCTCAACCAGTACATCGTGCAGCGCCTGATCAAGCCCGAGCTCGCCGGCCTGCAGGACCCCCGCGGCTTCGCCAAGTCGTTCATCGGGGTCGCCTCGTACCTGCTCGGCGCCGCGGCTGCATGGCTCAGCGTGCACGCCGCCTTCGTCATCTACCTGTTCACGCCGCTTTTCTACATCACGCCGCCGCACCATGAGCCGGACAAGTAGTTCAGAGCCGGCGGTGAAGTTGATCCGTGCTCTGCGGTACAGCGCTTATTTGGCCGACATACATGCAACAAACTCGGCGTCCTCCCTCTCCCCTGCGGGGAGAGGGTCGGGGTGAGGGGGCTCCGGC
>JBEKZK010000524.1:0-4280 GCA_049509935.1 Xanthobacteraceae bacterium
CGGGATGATGTGCTGATTGGGGGCCGCGCCGGTATAGATGATGTGATCGCTGCTCTCGAACCCCTCGTAGTGCGACGGATACCACAGCAGGCCGTCGTATTTTTCGAAGTAGGGCAGCACCTCCTTGCGGCTCGACGACGTATAGCAGCCGACGATGTGGACGAGCCGCTCGGCGGTGAGCAGTCGCGCCGCCATCTCGGCGTAATTGCTGTTGCGGCCGTCCGGGTTGACCGCCACCGGCTCCAGCGCGAACGCGAACGACGGGTCGGCGTTGATCTCGTCGATGGCGAGGAGCGACCCGTTCTGCATGGCGCGGCCGATCGTGCCGTACGGGCCGGTCGTCGAGAACAGCAAGCCGATCCGATGGACGCTTTGCTTACCCACGGTCCATGCCGCCAAAAGAAAAAAGCCCGCCGGCTTTCGCCTCGGGCTCCATTGCCGCCAGCTCTGCTATGATCTGCGCGTAAACAGGATCCAGGATGCAGAGCATCCTCGAGCATCGTCGCTCTCGGCCGCTACAATCGCGCGCCCCGGCTTGGCCGTCAAGCCCCGGCCTTGCCGTATTTTTGGGCGATGATCGCTTGCTGGTCGGACGTCAGAAATCCCGACGACGAAGCTTCAAGATGTCGGGATCATAGCGCTCGGCGATGTAGCGGATGCTCAGCCTGGGCGGCGTCGTCGGCGGCGGCGAGTAGGTCAGCACGCCATTCACGAACCGCCTGTACTGCACCCCCTCGAGAACCAGGCGCGCCGCTCCGTGCCGCTCGTCGTCGCCGCTGAACAAGAGGACGCTGTTGTCGTCGATCGGAACCTCGTCACGCACCGATCCCTGCCTCCAGCCGAATCCGAGAAAATGACCCTTGAGCCGCAAGGCTCCGGCGACGATCCCGCGATCGCTGAGCGGCGGATTGGTGTCCTCGCCCCAGATCACGTTCACCTGGATGAGCGTTCGCGAACGGTAGCCGAAGGTGTAGCAGACGCGGCCTTCTCCGAGGTCGGGCTCGAGCACCGGCACGTGAACGATCAGCGTGGTCGTGCCGTCGGTCGCGTTGGTCCGGACCGTCATCTCGTCATCCCGGGCGCCGAACGCGCTCCGCGCACTGGCGCGGACTTGCTCTTCCGTCATTCCGAAGCGCGCGTTGCGAAACCCGGTGACCTCGTATCTGGAGGATTGCGCCGCCGCGGCATCGGGGCGCACCAGCAAGGCGGCGAGGACGAGCAGGACCACGGTCGGGCAGGGCACCGCGGCGATGAAACGATGAGTCATGGTCGCCTCCGATGACGGCAAACCCTATGCGGCCATGGTTACCCAAATGATAACGCCGCGACCGGCGGGCCTGCTCCCGGCGAACGGCCTCTCGGCGACGACGCATCGGAACGTCGTGGACGCCTCGATCAATACAGCCGGAGCTGCCCGGTACTCGCGGCCTCGAAGGCGGCCCGCGAGCCTCATAGGCGCTAGGTTAAGAAATTACCGCGCTCTCAGCGTCGTCATCGCCCGGCTTGACCGGGCGACCCAGTAGCCGAGAGCCCTCGAAATAGCGCACCGAGACAACTCAACCCGCCACCGTGATTACTGGGTCGCCCGCTTGAAGCGGGCGATGACGACGTTGCGTACGTGCTGGGAACTTATCCCAGCGCCTATGGCCGCGCCTCCCTCACTCCTCCAGGCGTGCGCCCTTGAGCCGGTCGAACATCACGGCGAGCACGATGAAGCTGCCGACGAAGGTGCCCTGCCAGAACGCGTCGACGCCGAGCAGCAGCAGGCTGTTGCGGATGATCTCGATCAGCGCCGCGCCGATCACGGCGCCGAACGCGGTGCCGGCGCCGCCGCTCAGGTTGGCGCCGCCGATCACGGCGGCTGCGATCACGGCGAGCTCCATGCTCTGGCCGATATTGGTGGTGACCGCGCCGAGCCAGCCGACCTCGAGCACGCCGGAGATCCCGGCGGTGAGCGCCGAGAGCATGTAGACCCCGACCTTGATGCGGCGGACCGGGACGCCGGCCAGCACCGCGGCCTGCTCGTTGCCCCCGATTGCGAACACGTGGCGACCCCAGCGGGTCCAGCGGAACAGATAGCCGGCGATCAGCGCCAGCGCGGCGAGCGCGATCACCGGGTTGGCGATGCCGAAGGTGGTGCCGCCGCCGAGCGCGAGCAACTGCGCCTGGTCCGGACCGAAATCCCAGATCATCCGGTTGTTGGACGCCACCATCGCCAGGCTGCGGGCGATCGCCAGCGTCCCCAGCGTGACCACGAAGGGCGGTATGCCCACGTACGCGATCAGCAGCCCGTTGACGGCACCGGTCGCCAGCGCGGCGGCGAGCGCGGCCCCGATGCCGGCCCAGATCGAGAAGCCGGCGTTCATCACCACGCCGAGGATAAGGCCGGCGAGGCACACCACGGAGCCGACCGAGAGATCGATGCCGCCGGTGATGATCACCGCCGTCATGCCGAGCGCCACGATGGCGACGAAGGCGAAGTTGCGGGTGACGTTGAACAGGTTCTGTTGCGTCGCGAACGTGTCGGTGGCGAGCGACAGCGCCACGAAGGCGAGCACCGTCGCGACGAAGACCCAGAAGGTCTGGCGCGACAGCAGCCATCCGAGCGGGCCGTGGGTGCGGCGGTCGATGGCCTCGTCGAGCAGCGCCGTCATGTCAATCGGCCCGCTCGAGTGCGCCGGTGATGAGGCCCGTGACCTCCTCGGGGGTCGAGCGCGCAATCGCCTTGTCGGCCACCTTGCGACCGCGGCGGAGCACCACGATGCGGTCGGCGACGGAAAAGACGTCGGGCATGCGGTGGCTCACCAGCACCACCGCCAGCCCCTGGTCGCGCAGGCGGCGAATGAGGTCGAGCACCTCGGCCACCTGGCGCACGCTGATCGCCGCGGTCGGCTCGTCGAGCAGCAGGATCCTCGCCTCGCTCAGACGGGCGCGGGCGATCGCCACCGCCTGGCGCTGGCCGCCCGACATGCGGCGCACCAGGTCGCGCGGCCGGGTCTCCGACTTGAGCTCGCGGAACAGCTCCGCCGACCGCCGGTACATGGCCTTGTGGTCGAGCACGTGGAACGGGCCGAAGCCGATGCGCAGCTCGCGGCCGAGAAACACGTTGGCGGCGGCCGTGAGGTTGTCGCACAGCGCAAGGTCCTGATAGACGATCTCGATTCCCGAGCGGCGCGCCTCGAGCGGGCTGCGGAAAGCGGCCTTGCGGCCGTCGATCGCGATGGCGCCGTGGCTGGGCGGAAAATTGCCCGCGATGATCTTCATCAGCGTGGATTTCCCGGCCCCGTTGTCGCCCATCAGGCCGAGAACCTCGCCCGGCTCCACGGCCAGCGACACGCCGATCAGCGCCTGGATCGCGCCGAAATGCTTGGAGACGTCGGCAAGCTCGAGCACCGGCACGCGGCGGCCCCTCCCGATGCGGCGGCGCACGCGGCGACCGCTTCCTCCACGGCGACGGCTGCCCCCGAGCCGGCGCATGGTCTTTCGTCCAGCATACAGCACGTTCGGCGAAACAGGACACCGGTTTTCCGAGCAGAAATTACCACCGCATCGCAACATGAGCACCGGCCGGACCAAATCGCGCGTTCCCCACGTACGTTTGCTTGTCACACGGCAAAATTGCTCTTAACGTCGCGCCGCCAATAAGCAATCCAGGGAGGACTCCATGCGCAACGCCATGATGGTGGCCGCGGTTGCGGCCGTCCTGCTGCTGCCGGCGGGGGCCGCGTCGGCCGAGGACAAGACGCTCGCCGTCGTCGTCAAGGGACTGGACAATCCATTCTTCGATCTGATCCGCCAGGGCTGCGAAAAGGCGCAGGCCGAGCTCAAGGGTGGCTACCGGTGCTATTATACCGGGCCGGCGTCCACCGCGGACGAGGCCGGCGAGGTGCAGATCATCGACGATCTGCTGACCAAGGGCGTCGCCGCCATGGCGATCTCGCCGTCCAACGCGCCTGCCGTCGCCAACGTGCTCAAGAAGCGCAACCCGACGATCCCGATCATGACCATCGACGCCGACCTGCTGGCGGCGGACCACGGCCTGCGCCGCACCTATCTCGGCACCGACAACTACCTGATGGGCGTGAAGCTCGCCGAGCACTTGAAGTCGCTCAAGCCCAAGGGCGGATCGCTCTGCCTGGTGCTCGGCAACGTGGCGGCCGACAACATCAACCAGCGCGCCGCCGGCACCCGCGACACGCTCAGCGGCCAGAAGGGCATCGCGCGGCTGACCGGGCAGAACGGCTGGAACGAGATCGCCGGCTGCCCGCTGTTCACCAACG
>JBEKZK010000525.1:0-4279 GCA_049509935.1 Xanthobacteraceae bacterium
CTCTGTCCTCTGTCCTCTGTCCTCTGTCCTCTGTCCTCTGTCCTCTGTCCTCTGTCCTCTGTCCTCTGTCCTCTGTCCTCTGTCCTCTGTCCTCTGTCCTCTGTCCTCTGTCCTCTGTCCTCCGTCTACAGCTCATGCCCCCGTTTCTTCATCTCGGCTCGCATCTTGATGATGACCTCGTCGGCGAACTTGGCGCCCCATTCGAGCATGCGGGCGGCGCTGGCATCGATCACCTGCGGCTCCTCGGCGATCGCCTTGCGGCCGACCGGCGACTTGTAGAACGCGAGCAGCTCCTTGAGCTCGGTCTCGGTGAACCTCGAGGCGTAGGTCCGGGCAACCTCGCTGCTGAGCTCGGCGGCGCGCGGGGCGTATTCGACGCGCAGCTGCTCGGCGATCTCGGAGATATCCTTTGCCAGATTGATGTTGGACTGGATGAACATGTTGCGGGCGCGGGCGATCGTGTTGGGGATCACCGGATCCCACATGTCGGCGGCGCCCTTGACGGCGAGGATTTCACGGGCGAGCGCGATTGCCGCCGGGGTCGGCTGGGGCTGCTGCGCCCGTGCGGCACCGCCAAGCGCCACCACGGCGATCACCAGGACGGCGCGCAGCGCGTTCACGAGCATTCGCGACATGGCCTTCCTCCTTGCAAGCGGTCAGGAGCGCTCGACGACCCGCACGCCGTCCGGACCGGCGATGACGGCCGCCTGCGCAAGTCCGATGAACAGTCCGTGCTCGACGACGCCGGGGATCGCGGCGAGCCGGTCGGCCAGCAGGCGCGGCTCGGCGATGCGCTCGAGCATGGCGTCGAGGATCAGGTGGCCGCCGTCCGTGACCAAAGGATGGCCATCCTTGGTGCGCCGCAGCACCGCCGGCCCGGGGGCGCCCGAAGCGGCGGCGGCCGCCTCGACCTTGCGGCGCGTGGCGGCCAGGCCGAACGCCACGACCTCGACCGGCAGCGGAAATCGCCCGAGCACGTTCACCCACTTGGTGTCGTCGGCGATCACCACCATGCGGTCGGAGGCGGCGGCCACGATCTTTTCGAACAGCAGCGCCCCGCCTCCGCCCTTGATCAGGCTGAGATCGGGAGCGATCTCGTCGGCGCCGTCGACGGTGAGATCGAGCTGCGGCATCTCGTCGAGCGTGGTGAGCGGAATGCCGAGGCGCTCGGCGTCCTGTCGCGTCGCCGCCGACGTCGGCACGCCGACGACGTCGAGGCCGCCGCGCACGCGCTCGGCGAGGAGCTCGACGAAGTGCTTCGCGGTCGATCCGCTGCCGAGCCCGAGCCGCATGCCCGGCCGCACGAACTGCAGCGCGCCGGCGGCGGCATCGCGTTTGAAGGCTTCGAGGTTCATCGCGGTGCGATCTAGCGCCGTTCGCCGGCTGCGACCAGTGCATTCTGCATGCGGCGCTCGCGCACGGAACATGCGACAAATCGCCGGAAGCCCGATTCTCCGAGGAGCCCCGATGCCGGCAGCAACAATCGTGTTCGATCTCGACGGAACCCTGGTCGACACCGCCCCCGACCTGATCGCGACCCTCAACGCGCTGTTCGCCCGCCAGGGGCTGCGCCCGGTTCCCTATGCGCACGCACGCAACATGATCGGCGGCGGCGCCCGGCGCATGATCGAGCGCGGTCTCGCCGAGGAGAACGTGGAGCTCAGCCGCGATGACGTCGATCGTCTGCTGGAGGACTTCATCGCCGCCTATGCCAACCGCATCGCCGAGCTGTCGCGCCCGTTTCCCGGCCTCGAGGACGCGCTCGACCGGCTGGCCGCGGCGGGGTGCAATTTCGCCATCTGCACCAACAAGCTCGAATGGCTGTCGGTGCGGCTGATCGCCGAGCTCGGGCTGACCGCGCGGTTCGCCGCCATCTGCGGCCAGGATACGTTCAAGGTGCAGAAGCCCGACCCGGAAATCGTGTGGCGCACCCTGGCGCGCGCCGGCGGCGACCCGGCGCGCGCCGTCATGGTGGGAGATTCGGTCACCGACATCGACGCGGCGCGCGGGGCGGGCATTCCGGTGGTGGCGGTCGATTTCGGCTATACCGAGATACCGGTCGCGGAGCTCGCGCCGGACCGGGTCATCAGCCATTTTGCCGAGCTGCCGGGTGCCGTAAGGGAGCTCGTGCCCCATCTCCGATAGCCCCGCGACCTTGCCGGGGACGCCTACCTCCGTAGAAAGCCCGCTAATCCACAATCTAAAGATGCTCGCATCAACGCTGTTTCCCGATTCGTTGGCGGGTCGTGAGCTTTCAGTTGCGCCGACATCGGCCCCCTTTTATGGTCCGGCCCTGGAGACACGGC
Source organism: Xanthobacteraceae bacterium (assembly GCA_049509935.1). Taxonomy (GTDB): domain Bacteria; phylum Pseudomonadota; class Alphaproteobacteria; order Rhizobiales; family Xanthobacteraceae; genus AP-16. The sequence continues at coordinate 2,307 of JBEKZK010000525.1, forward strand.
CGCAGCCGCCCGTTGGTGGGCGTCCGCATCAAGCGAAACGATCATGAGTCGAGTAGCGCGAGTCGTTGGGGTGCTGAGCTGTCTCGCGGTCGCGGGCTGCGGGAACATGATGCCGAGCCTGGATTTCAAGGGGGCGTTTTCGACCGCGCCCACCAGCGGCATTCTCGCCGCCCAGTCCGAGCCGCCGGGTGCCGAGGCGAAATCCTCCACCGGCCCGAGCTGCCGCACACCCTGCTCGCTCGAGGTGCCGGCAATCGGCGAGTTCACGGTCAGCTTCGCGCTCGCAGGCTACAAGCCGCAGACCATCCCGGTGCGACCGCTGCCGATCGAATCGGGCGGGCTCGGCGGTTCTTCCACGGTCCGCTACGAGCCGAGCCCGGTCATGGCGCAGCTCGAGCCCATCGCGCCGCCCAAGACCAAGCGGAAATCGGCGCCGAGGCCGGCCAAGACGAGCTCCACCGCGAGCCCGCCCGCGGCCGGCGCCCCGGCGGCGCAGTGAGTCGCAGTGAGCCGGTGCGGTTGACACTCCCCGGAGCCCTCGCCTAAATCGCCCCGGAGCTCGTGGCTCGGCGGATCGAGGTCTGGCTGTCCCGACGGGTTTGTCATTCCAGGATCGTCGCCGGTCGATAAAGTCGGGCGCTTAGCTCAGCGGGAGAGCGTTCCCTTCACACGGGAGAGGTCGTAGGTTCAATCCCTACAGCGCCCACCATCGATACCTCCGGGATCAAGCAAGCGTCCAGTGGATGACAAGGACCAGATCGTTCAGCGCCTGACCGGCGAGCTCGATCTTTCGACCCGCCTGCGAGCCGCGGCCAAGGCCGACGCGATGACGGCGGAGCATCGTCAGCATTTGCGAACGTGGCAGGCGGGTCGCCTCGCCCGGACCCACGCGGATCTGCTGGCAAGCCCGCATTTCGCACTGGCGGCGGCCTTTTTCCTGACCGATGTCTACAGCGACAAGGACGTCGGCGACCGCGACGAAGCGGTCAAACGGGCCGTGCCGGCGATGTCCAAGTTCCTGCCCGTCTCCGGCCTGGAGACGGTCGCCGATGTGATCGAGCTGGATGCGCTGTCGGAGGATCTCGACGCCGCCATGGTGGTCGCCCTGGGCGACCAGGTCATGACGATCGATGCGGCCGCATATGGCGGCGCCTACCGCAAGGTCGGCCGCCGGCAGGACCGCGAACGGCAGACCGACCTCATCGCGCACCTCGGACAATCGCTCGACCGTCTGGCGATGGCATGAGCGTCCCCGATGACCGCCGGCAGCGCAACCGCGCCTGTCCTCAGGCCGCCGCCGACTTGCGGCGCTTGTGCGACTTCGTCGCAAGCGCGGCGGCCGGGCGCTTCTTGCCCGACCCCAATTCGGCGACGCGGCGCGACAGCTTGTCGAACTCCTTCTTGGTCGGCACATTGAGGGTGTGCAGCGCTTGCGCAACCCCCTCCTCGACGACCTGCCCCAGCCTGTCCCACGACTTCGATGCCGTGGCCTTGACGTCGGCGATGGTCTGCCCCGCCGTCTTGGTGGCGCGCTTCTGAACCACCTCGCCCTCCTTGACGAGCGAATCGAACAGCTTGCTGCCCTGCTTCTGCGCGTCGGCAAACGCCCCGAGACCCGCGAGCCAGATCTGGTTCGCCGACCCCCTGATCTGCGACACCAGCTCGTAGTCGCTGCTCTTCCCCGCCGACTTCTTGGGCTTTCCGGACTTCGTTGCCATGATCTCCTCCGTTCCGATGGTGGGATGTCTTGCAAATAATTGACCCGCGGCATGCCGGATACGATAAGCCGGCCACAGCTCCGACATCATGCTACTGAAGTGCCGGACTCTCGGAATTGATATAAGTCAAGATCCGAGAGACATCGTCGGATTTCTCAGGCCTTGCCCACGCGAGCCGGCCGCGCGGCTGATTCTGCGGCCGCCACCCTTCTCTTCACGGCGATGAAGCTGTCGGGGCTCACCGACATGGAATCG
>JBEKZK010000526.1:0-4279 GCA_049509935.1 Xanthobacteraceae bacterium
CGTCGAGCCCTACGTACGCAAGGCGCTGCCGCCGGGCTGGATCACCAAACACACGACCTGGCACATCAACCCGACCGGAAAATTCGTCATCGGCGGGCCCGACGGCGATTGCGGCCTGACCGGAAGAAAGATCATCGTCGACACCTACGGCGGAGCCGCTCCCCATGGTGGTGGCGCCTTCTCCGGCAAGGACCCGACCAAGGTCGATCGGTCGGCGGCCTACGCGGCGCGGTATCTCGCCAAGAACGTGGTTGCGGCGGAAATCGCGTCACGCTGCACCCTGCAGCTCTCCTATGCGATCGGCGTGTCGAAGCCGCTGTCACTGTATGTCGATCTGCACGGCACCGGCGAGGTCGACGAGGACCGGTTGGCCAAGACGCTCGGCGAGGTGATGGACCTGTCGCCGCGCGGCATTCGCGACCATCTCGGACTCAATCGGCCGATCTATGCGCGAACCTCGGCGTACGGCCACTTCGGCCGCGCGCCGGAGAACGACGGTGGCTTCTCGTGGGAGAAGACCGATCTGGCCGATGCCATCCGCCGCGCGGTGTCCTGACGCTGCGGAAGACCCACCGGCGGGCCGAGCGGGCACTTTCGACGTCGGACGAACGCGCTCCTGCGCCTGATTCCGGCGTCGCCGGACCGACCGTCACGGTGCCAGCCGGCGCATGAGCGGGACCGATTTCGGCGGCGACGGCAGACGCGGATTCTTCGGCCGGCGCAAGGGCCATCGGCTGCGACCCCATCAGGCCGGACTGATCGAGACGCTGTTGCCGGCGCTCGCGCTCGACCTCGGGCACCCGGCGCCGGCCCCGCTCACGACGCTCTTTCCGGTTCCGGTCGACCACGTTCGGCTCGAGATCGGCTTCGGCGGCGGCGAGCATCTGATCGCCGCCGCCGCGGCGAGCCCGGCTACCGGCTTCATCGGTTGCGAGCCGTTCGTCAACGGCATGGCCAAGGCGCTCGCCGCCATCGGCGAGCGGGGCCTGCGCAACATCCGCCTGCATCACGGCGACGCCGTCGCGATGCTCGACTGGCTGCCGGCGCAATCGATCGCCGGCATCGACCTGCTCTACCCCGATCCGTGGCCGAAGCGCCGGCATTGGAAGCGCCGGTTCGTGCAGGACGAGCGCATCACCGAGCTCGCCCGCGTGCTCCGCCCGGACGCGGCGTTCCGTTTCGCCACCGACAGCAGCGATTATGCGGCCTGGACGCTGATCCGCCTGCACCGTTCGCCCGACTTCGAGTGGACCGCCGAATGCGCCGACGACTGGCGGCGGCCGTGGCCGGGGTTCGTCACCACCCGCTACGAGGCGAAAGCCCTGCGCCAGGGTCGCGCACCCTGCTATCTGGTGTTCCGGCGGCGTGGACGGCGGGACCCGCCGGGCGGATGATCTACGCGCCGGTCGGAAACTCGGGCTGCGCCATGGACGGACATGCGATCTCGTTTGGCCCGTTCCGGCTCCTTGCAGCGCAACGGCTGCTGCTCGAAGGCGACAAGCCGGTGCGGCTCGGCAGCCGCGCCTTGGACATCCTGACCGCCCTGGTCGAACGGGCCGGCGAGGTGGTCGGCAAGGAGGAGTTGATCGCTCGAGCCTGGCCACAGACGTTCGTCGAGGAATCGAACCTGAAGATTCAGGTCAGCGCGTTGCGCCGCGCCCTCGGCGACGGCCAGGGCGGCAATCGCTACGTCGTCACGGTTCCAGGACGAGGCTACAAATTCGTCGCCCGGGTCCGACTCGAGGAGCCATCGCGGGCTCGCCGGCTCTCGGAAATAGCGTCGAATTTATTGCACAATCTTCCGTTTGCGGTCACCCGGATGATCGGTCGTGAGGACGCCGTGCGGGCGCTGGTCTCGCGACTTTCGCGCCTGCGCCTCGTAACGATCGTCGGGCCCGGAGGCATCGGCAAGACGACGGTCGCCCTTGCCGTCGTCGAGCGCATGATCGTCAGCCACGAGCACGGCGTATGGCTGGTCGATCTGGCGCCGCTCGGCGACCCAGGCCTGGTGCCGAGCGCGGTTGCGACTGTCCTCGGCTTGGAAATCCGCGGCGAAAATCCGCTTCACGGCCTGATTGCCGCCCTGAGAGACAGGCGCATGTTGTTGTTGCTCGACAATTGCGAGCATGTCATCGACGCGGCGGCGAGCCTGGCAATGGCGGTTCTCAGCGCGGCGCCGGGCGTCAATATCCTGGCGACCAGCCGGGAGCCGCTCGGGGTCGCGGGTGAACGCGAGCACCGCCTCGGACCGCTCGGCAGCCCGCAGCCGTCGTCGGGGCTGACGGCCGCGGACGCGGCGGCTTTCCCCGCGGTGCAGCTGTTCGTCGAGCGTGTCACCGCGATCGTCGAAGACTTCGCGCTGACCGACGCGAACGCCCCGGCAGTCGTCGAGATTTGCCGGAGGCTGGACGGCTTGCCGCTGGCAATCGAGTTCGCCGCGCCTCGCGTTGCAGTGCTCGGGGTCGAAGGCCTTGCCGCCCGCCTGGACGACACCTTGCCGGTGCTGGCGGCCCGGCGCCGCGCAGTCGTGCCGCGGCACCGGACGATGCGGGCCGTCATCGATTGGAGCTACGGTCTGTTGAGCGCGGATGATCAGCTGTTCTTCCGGGCCCTCGGCATCTTCACTGGCGGCTTTACGGCCGATGCTGCCGCGGCCGTGGCGATGGATGCAACGAGGACCCGCATCGATGCGATCGGCCGCCTGGCCGATCTGGTGGCGAAATCGCTGGTGGTCGCGGATGTCAGTGGCGCCAACCCACGGTTCCGGTTGCTCGACACGACCCGCGCCTTCGCGATCGAGATGCTCGATGGAAGCGGCGAGCGCGAACGGCGCGCTGCCCGCCACGCCGCGCACTATCGCCATCTTCTCGAGCGCGCTGACGCTGAGGTGGCTGCGCGGCCTGCGGGCGAATGGCTGGCCGACTACGCTCGCGACATCGACAATGTGCGCGCTGCGCTCGACTGGGCCTTTTCGCCAGTCGGTGATCGATCGATCGGGGTCGCGCTGACCGTCGCGGCGGTCCCCCTCTGGATGCGTCTATCTTTGGTTGAGGAGTGTCGCGGTCGCTCCAGGCAGGCGCTTCGCGCTCAAGGAACCGGTGGGACCCTGGATCCTCGCGAGGAAATGCGGCTGCAGGCTGCGCTGGGCGCAGCGACATCGCAAGCTGCCGAGATGGGTGCGGCGTTCACCAAGGTGCTCGACATCGCCGAGAGCCTCGGCGACGCCGAGCATCAGTTGCGCGCGCTCTCGGGTCTTTATTTCTACCACACCGGGAGCAGCCGATACGGTGCTGCGCTCCCATTTGCGCACCAGTTCCATGATCTGACGACGAGAGGGTCGGACCCGAACGATCGGCTGCTCGGCGAGCGAATGATCGGCACGGCCAAGCATTTTTTCGGCGACCAGATCGGGGCGCGGCGCCATCTGGAGCAAGTGCTGATCGGCTATGCGGCTACCGATCGCAGATCGGATCGCTTTCTCTTCCAGACCGACTTGCGCGTCGTGGCGCACACGTTCCTGGCCCGGGTGCTGTGGTTGCAGGGGTTTCCCGATCAGGCGGTGCGCACGGCCGAAACGAGCATTGCCGAGGCGCAGGCAACCGGTCACGCGATCTCACTGTGCATGGCCCTTGCCATGGCGGCATGCCCGACGGCGCTCTGGGTGGGAAACCTGGCCGCCGCCACGCATTACACCGGAATGCTGCTTGATCTTTCGCGACAGCATCGCTTGCCGCTGTGGAGCGAGTTTGGTTCCAGATTCCAAAAGGCGATTGTCATCAAACGTGGCGATCTCGACGCAGGATTGCGTCTGCTGCGAGCCGGCCCCGACGAGACCGCCGCGTCCGACCTCAGGTTTCGCTCCCTGACCGGACTGACCGAGCTTGCCGAAGCTTTGGCCCATGCCGGGCGGGCGGCCGACGGGCTCGCGCTGGTCGAAGCAGGGATCGAGCAGTCCGAAGGAGGCTGGGTGATGCCCGAGTTGCTCCGCCTCGAAGGCGAATTTTTGCTGTTGCAGAGCACGGCCGCTTGCGCCGAAACGTCGGAAGCCCGCTTTCGGGAGGCGCTGAAGGAAGCGCGCCGTCAAGAGGCATTGTCCTGGGAGTTGCGCGCTGCGACCAGCCTCGCCCGCCTGCTGAGCAATCAAGGCCACCCCGCCGACGCCCTCGCCTGCCTTCAGCCGGTCTACGACCGCTTTTCCGAGGGGTTCGGCACCGCCGATCTCGTCGCGGCGAACCGGCTTCTGGTTCAGCTGGGCGATGCCGGGCGCCGCTGAGCGCTC
>JBEKZK010000527.1:0-4264 GCA_049509935.1 Xanthobacteraceae bacterium
CCGCCGATGAAGACCGAAAAGCCGCCGCCGGCGTCGGCCGCCAGGATGCCGTAGAGAAACAGCACGACCTCGACGCCCTCGCGCAGCACCGCGACGCCGACCACGATGGTCAGGCCGAGCAGCGACTTGGCGCCGGAGGCCACCGCCTCGCCGGCGGCCCGCATCTCGGCGGCAAGCTCGCGGCCGTGGCGCGCCATCCACACGTTGTGCCAGGTCAGCATGACGGCAGCGACGCCGAGGATCGCGGCGTTGAACAGCTCCTGGCCCACCCCCTCGAAGGCCTGCGACAGCTGTGCGGTGAACAGCGCCACCAGGCAGGCGCCGAAGGCGCCGCCGGCGACCCCGCCCGCCACCCACCAGCCGCGGTGCGGCACGCCGCGCGTCACCGCCAGGATGATGCCGGCGCTCAGGGCCGCCTCGAAGACTTCACGGAAAACGACGATCAGGGCCGCCAGCACGTCTTGTCCTCTACCATGTCCAGAACAGCAGCCCCCAGCCGCCGACCGCAAGACCGGCGGCGAGGCTCACGCAGAGCGTTGCGAGCCCGCGGGCCGCACCATGCGCCGACAGTCCGGCGACCCGCCAGGCGAGCCACGCCGACCACAGCGCGGCGCCCGCCAGCAGCAGCGCCCGCGCCGCGCCGATCCAGGGCAGCGCCAGCCCCTCGCCGCGCAGCAGGGTGACGCTCAGCGCCGAGAGGCCGAGGAAGACGCCGCAGCCGGCGAGCGGCACCAGGGTCTGCGCCAGATGATGGAACCGCGGCCACGACCAGGCGCCGAGCGCGCGGGTCGATGCGGCGAGCAGCACGCTGATCAGGCCGCCGAGCACCAGGGCGGTCAGCACGATGTAGCCGACCAGCACGGCGCCGTCGAGCAGCGTGAGCACGTCGTTCTGCGCCGGATAGTTGGTCAGCACCCACCACGGAGCGGTGAGCTCGAGCGGCCACATCACGCCGTGGTCGATCAGCCGTTCGGCGAAGAACTGCTTGGCGGTCACGTACCACGGGCTCGCCGACCAATGAAAGGCGCCGACCGCGATGCCCATCAGCCCGAACACGATCAGCACCGTCTCCCACGGGTTGGTGCGATCACCCGCGACGTTGACGATCTCGTGGTTGGGCGAGCGCACCGACAGCGCCACGGCGCCGCGGAAGCCGCTGCAGCGTCCGCACATGTGGCAGTCGCTGGCGCCCTTCATGGTGCGGATCGGCACCAGCGGCGCGCAGTTGATCGACGCCGGATGCGTGTGGCGCGCCTGCGAGGCGTGCCAGGCGTCGGCATCGACCCGGTAGTGCAGCGGCGCGAGCTTCGACAGCAGCCCGAACACGCCGTTGACCGGGCACAGATAGCGGCACCACACCCGCTTGTTGCGGCCGTAGCGCAGGCCGACCACGACCGCCGCGAAGGTCGAGCCGCCGAGCACCACCAGCACCGGCCCCGGATACTGGTAGACGCTGATCATCTGCCCGTAGATGGTCGTGCAGGCGAACGCCACGAACGGCCAGCCGCCCCAGGTGAGCCAGCGCGGCAGCGCCCGGCCCCGCCCGTGGCGGGCGGCGAATTCGGTCAGCGTGCCTTCCGGGCAGAGGAAGCCGCACCACGAGCGGCCGACGATCACCATGCTGATCAGCACGCCCGGCCACCAGATGCCCCAGAACGCGAACTGCGCGAGCACCGTCAGGTTGCCGAGGATGTGCGCGGCGCGGTCGGGCAGCGGCAGGAACGCCGGCACCGCGACCAGCACCAGATAGACGGCGACGACGCACCACTGGGTCTTGCGCACCGCCCCCTGATGGCGGCGCAGCCATTCCCCGACGCGCGCCACGCGCTGGTCGACCCGGCGCACTGGAGGCTGCGCCGGTCTGTCGCGGCCCTCGCGCAGCTGCAGCGGCATGATCATGTCGCGCACGCTCATTTCGCCACCAGCACCGCCCGCGGCGCATCGGGGTGGAAGTCGTCGAAGAATGTGTACTCGCCGGGCTCCAGCGTCTTGATCACGATGAAGGAGCTGCTCTGCGGGGCCAGCACCTTCTCGCGATGCAGCTCGAGGCTCTCGAACTCGGCCGGCGTCGTGCCGGAATTGCGCAGCTCGATCTTGAAGGTGCGGTTGGCCGGGACCTCGAGACGCAGCGGCGTGATGGCGCCGTCCTTCATTTCGATCGCCACCACCGGCATCTCGTCGGCGCGGGCGGGCGCGACCAGCGCGGCAGCCGCCGCCGAGGCCACGGCGGCGAGGACGACGCTGATCAATCCGATGGTGCCGAGACCGCTCAACTCAATACGCGCCCTTCTTGCCGGTTCCGGCAAACGTGAAGTCGTAGTCGACGGAGAACGGCTTGAACCACGGGCCGACGCCGGTCTCCTTGTCGACGTGACGGCCGAAATGGGCGTGAGCGTTCTCGCTCGGCGGCGAGATCGTCAGCGTCAGCTTGTACCTGCCCGGCCCCGCCAGCTTGACGTTGTCGCCGTAGTGCGGACCGTCATTGGCCACCATCGGCATCAGATCGCCCTTCGCGGTCCAGCCGGTATCGGGGCGGGCGAGCTCGTAGCGCACCACCAGATAGGGCAGCCAGTCGCCCTCCGGGAAGCCGTTGGCATTGCCCTTCACCGCCTTGATGTCGGCCTCGAGATGAACGTCGGACTCGGCGGCCGCGCGCATCATGCCGGGCGGCTCCATCTCGATCGGCTGCAGATAGACCGCCGCCACCTCCATCCCGCTCTGCGACTTCGGCTTGCCGATCGGGTATTCCTTGGCGACCGCGGCGCCCGCGATCGCCATGATGGCGACGGCCGCCACGGCCGCATTGAGCGGGATCAAACGCATGGCGCCCTCCGGTTCCGGCGTCGCCCGGCGACGGCGACGTCTCGTATCGACAATTGTTGGCAACGTCGGACGAAGTCAATGCTGGGAACGAACATTGGAATGATTACAGTGTGATAGATCCCGTGCTGGATGCAGCAGCCCTGCAGTTTGGAACTGATATAAACTTGGTCCTCCTCTTCTGTTGGCGCATGTCCTGGATCGGCGAACCGGGTCCACCCTCGGGTCGAGCCCGAGGGCAGGCTTTCGCCGGGACATGTAGATCCCCTTGTTGCGCATGTCCTTGATCGGCGAACCGGGTCCACTTCGCCGGGACATGCTTCAGCGCCGCCGGTCATGGCGCAATCTGCGTCCGTTCCAGACATGAACGAGGACCAGCAGCGGCAGCGCCAGCCCGACGCCGATATGCACGCCGCTCCACCATGGCCGCGTGGTGTCCGACCCCAGATAGTAGAGCCCGAAGGCGGTGACGACGAGCGCCGCATTGAGGCTCGCCATGGCGGCGCCGGTGGTCCGGTTGCGGCCGGCGCGCCACGACCGCCCGACATGCAGCGGAACGAGGGCGCCGAGCAGCATCAGCATCACCATGGCGGCGCCGCCATGGTACATGAGGAGACTGGCTGCGACCTGCTGCCACGCCTCGCCGTTGACCGAATCCTTGAGCGCGTCGGCCACGATCCACGCCACGCCGGTGGCCAGCAGCGCCGCCATGACGGCGTACACGGTGCGGCGGAATGGCGGATCAAGCCGCACGACAGGCCTCGAGGTCCGCCGTGACCCGGACGTCGCCGTCGGCGCCGACGAGCAGCGCGGCGGCCCGATAGTGCGCGAGCGGCGCAGCGTCGGGCGCCAGCATGACGACCTTGGTCAGCGCGTCGGCCACCATGCAGGTGGGGGCGCGCACGGTGGCGCCGAGGACGCCGCGCGCCGTGCCGCCGTCGCGCGGATCGATGACGGCGGGCGGTTCCGGCCGGATCGATCGCGCCGGGTCGAAGCCGCCGGCCGACGAGGCGAGCGCCGCCTCGCGCAAGGTCAGCCGCGCGATCGATTGCCGCGGGTCGCGCGGATCGCGGACGTCGACGGTCCGCTGCTCGGGACCGAACGCCGCGAGATCGCCGCCGGCATTGACGATGCCGGCGCGCACGCCGTGCCGGCACAGCGTCTCGACCGCGCGATCGACGGTAAATCCCTTGGCGATGCCGCCGAGATCGATGCGCACCGCGGGATCGCGGAAGAAGACGCGATGCCCGCGCAAAAGCTCGATCGCCGGGCGGGCGGGGCGTGGGCGGCCCTGAAGCAAAGAACGCCGGCGCGAGGCATCGGCTACGGCAGCGCAGGATGAGGGGTGACACTGCGTGACGGTCGGTAACCCCCTCACCCCAGCCCTCTCCCCAAATGGGGAGAGGGGGTCCGGCCGAGGTGCCGCGGCCTCGCCCGGGAGCAG
>JBEKZK010000528.1:0-4263 GCA_049509935.1 Xanthobacteraceae bacterium
GCTGCTCGACGGCATCGACTGGGTGCGCCAGCGCGGCGCCGAGAAGTTCGGCGTGAACTCCACGCCGACCTTCTTCATCAATGGCAAGATCCAGCGCGGGGCCTTGCCGATCGACGAGTTGGCCAAGCTGATCGACCCCTATCTCAAGAACGGATAGGGGTTTTGTCCCCGGCCGGACGCCCGGCGGGCGGGGGCGTCGCAAAGTCGCATCGGCGGCCCTCCGACACTTTGCCTCTGGATAAGCCGAACTCCGGGTTGCCACGGCGCAGGTGTCGATTCATTGTCCCGCGCGATGCGGTGTGGGCCGACTCAGCGTAACGGCGTTGCGGGCACGGGACGACACTCCCGGCGGCCGCGGGCGCGTCGTGGTGCGCGTCTCGTCAACGCCGCGCTCGTCAACCGGTCGCCCGAGGCCGCCCCATGAAGCTGACGCGGCTGCGCCTGGTCGGATTCAAGTCCTTCGTCGAGCCCACCGATTTCATGATCGAGGCCGGGCTGACCGGCATCGTCGGGCCGAACGGCTGCGGCAAGTCGAACCTCGTCGAGGCGCTGCGCTGGGCCATGGGCGAATCGTCCCACAAGGCGATGCGCGCCGCCGACATGGACGACGTGATCTTCTCCGGCAGCTCCGGAAACAGCACCCGCCCGGCGCGCAACACCGCCGAGGTGACGCTGTTCCTCGATAACAAAGAGCGCGCCGCGCCGGCGCATTTCAACGATCAGGACACGCTGGAGGTGTCGCGCCGCATCGAGCGCGACTCCGGCTCGACCTACCGGATCAATCACCGCGAGGTGCGGGCGCGCGACGTGCAGATCCTGTTCGCCGACGCCTCGACCGGGTCGCGATCGCCGGCTCTGGTGCATCAGGGTCGCATCGGCGAGATCATCCAGGCCAAGCCGGCGCAGCGCCGGCGCGTCCTCGAGGAAGCCGCGGGCGTCGCCGGGCTGCACGCGCGCCGCCACGAGGCGGAGCTGAGGCTGAACGCCGCCGACGCCAATCTGACGCGGCTCGAGGACGTGGTCGCGCAGATCGCCGGGCAGATCGATGCGCTCAAGCGCCAGGCGCGACAGGCGGTACGCTACCGCGCGGTGGCGGCAGGGATCCGCAAGGCCGAGGCGCAGCTCTGCCACCTGCGCTTCGTCGCGGCGGCCGCCGAGGTGGCGGAGGCCGAGCGGGCCAAGGATGCGAGCGTCCGCCTGGTCGCCGAGGCCACGGCCGCCGAGGCCGCGGCCGCGACCCGGCAGGCGACGACGGCCGCCGAGCTGCCGGCGCGGCGCGAAGCCGAGGCGATCGCCGCCGCGGCCCTGCAGCGGCTCACTCTGGCCCGCGACACGCTCGATCGCGAGGAGGCGCGCGCCCGCGAGCGCATCGCCGAGCTCGATCGCCGGCTGACCCAGCTCGGCAGCGACATCGAGCGCGAGCGCCGGCTCGGTGCCGATGCCGAGGCGGCGCTCACGCGACTCGGCGAGGAAGAGGACACCCTGACCCGCGAGGGCGCGCAGGGCGTCGAGGAGCGAATCGCCGTCTCCGAGCGGGTGGCCGTCGCGGAAGGCGCGCTGGCGGCGAGCGAGAAGGCATTTTCCGAGCTCACCGTGCGGCACGCCGATCTGATGGCGCGAACCAACCAGTTCCAGCGCGCCGCCCGCGAGCATTCCGAGCGGCTCGATCGTCTGCAGCGCCAGACCGCCGAGGTCGAAGGCGAGCTCCGCCTCCTGGACCGCGAAGGCGCCGGCCGCGACGATCTGGCGACGCTGGCGGCCGCCGTGGAGGCGGCGCAGGCCGCGGTCGAGGACGCCGAGGCCCGGGCGTTGCGCGCCGAGGCCACCCTGTCGTCCGCCCGACAGGGCCACGACGCCGCCAAGGGCCCGCACGACCAGGCCGAACGGCGAGCCCAGCGGCTGGAAACCGAGGTGCGGACGCTGGCCAGGCTGCTTGGAGTCGAGACCCAGAAGCTGTGGCCGCCGGCGATCGATCTGCTCACCGTCGACAAGGGCTTCGAGGCGGCGCTGGGCGCGGCGCTGGGCGACGATCTGGATGCGCCGATCGACCCGGCGGCGCCGGTGCGCTGGACCGGCTCCGCGATCGACCCGGCCGATCCGCCACTGCCGGCGGGCGCCGAGAAGCTGTCGCTGCACGTCACTGCACCGCCCGAGCTCGCTCGCCGCCTTGCCCAGATCGGTGTGGTCGAGCGCGGCGACGCGGCGCGGCTCGCTGCCGAGCTCAAGCCCGGCCAGCGCCTGGTGTCGCGCGACGGCGACCTGTGGCGCTGGGACGGGTTTGCGGCCGCCGCCCACGCGCCGACCGCCGCGGCGCGCCGGCTGGCGCAGAAGAACCGGCTCGTCGACCTCGAGGCAGAGCTGATCCCGGCCCGCGCCGACGCCGAGGGCAAGCGCGCCGCGGTCGATGCGGCGGCCCGCGAGGTGGCGGACGCGGTCGCGGCGGAAGCCGAGGCGCGCACCCGCCGGCGCGAGGCGCAGAGCGCCGCCGATGCGGCGCGCGAACGCCATTCCGCGGCGGAGCGCGAGGCGAGCCGGATCACCGCGAAGCTCTCGGGGCTGTCCGAGGCCAAGGTCCGGCTGGCATCGAGCCGCGACGAGGCAGCCGCGATGCTGCGCGAGATGAGCGACGCGCTGGCGACGCTGCCGGCGCCGGCCGGACTCGAAGGCGAGATTGCCGAGGTGCGTCTCGACGTCACCGCCAGGCGCGCCGCGCTCGCCGAGGTGCGCGGCGAAGCGCAGGCGCTGGCGCGCGAAGCCGAGCTGCGCGAGCGCCGGCTGGCGGCGATTGCCGACGAGGCGACGCGTTGGAGCGATCGCACGGAGAGCGCACGCAGCCAGATCGAGACGCTGGAGGCGCGGCTCGGCGAGACCGAGACCGAGCGCCGCAGCCTGGACGACGCACCGGCCGCCTTCGCGGAGAAGCGCATCGCGCTGATCGACGAGATCGCGGCCGCCGAAGCGAGGCGCCGCGCCGCCGCCGACGATCTCGCCGCCCGGGAGACCGCGCTGACCGAGGCCGACCGCGCGGCGCGCGCGGCGCTCGAGGCGACCGGCTCGGCGCGCGCCGAGGCGGCACGCGCCGAGGAACGTCTCGAGAGCGCCAGGCGCCACCGGGTCGACATCGCGCACGAGATCCAGGAGCTGCTCGACGTCGCGCCGGAGGCGGTCGCGGCGCTCGCCGGGATCGAGCCGGGCGCGGCGCTGCCCGATCTCGCCGAGACCGAGGCGGAGCTCGACAAGCTGAGGCGCGACCGCGAGCGGCTGGGCGCCGTCAACCTGCGCGCCGAGGAGGAGTTGCGCGAGGTCGAGGCGCAGCACGCCTCGCTGACGGCCGAGCGCGACGACCTGGTCGAGGCGATCAAGCGCCTGCGCCAGGGCATTCAGAATCTCAACAGGGAGGCGCGCGAACGCCTGAACGCCTCGTTCGAGGTGGTCAACCGCCACTTCCAGGAGCTGTTCACCAGCCTGTTCGGGGGCGGCACCGCGGAGCTGCAGCTGGTCGAGAGCGACGACCCGCTCGAGGGCGGCCTCGACATCCTGGCCAAGCCCCCGGGCAAGAAGCCGCAGACCCTGTCGCTGCTGTCCGGCGGCGAGCAGGCGTTGACCGCCATGGCGCTGATCTTCGCGGTGTTCCTGACCAATCCGGCGCCGATCTGCGTGCTCGACGAGGTCGACGCCCCGCTCGACGACGCCAACGTCGAGCGTTTCTGCGACCTGCTCGACGAGATGACGCGGAAGACCGACACGCGCTTCGTCATCATCACCCACAACCCGATCACCATGGCGCGGATGAACCGCCTCTACGGCGTCACCATGGCCGAGCGCGGCGTGTCGCAGCTCGTCTCGGTCGATCTGGAAGGCGCGGTGAAGATGCGGGAGGCGAGCTAGGCCGCCTCCGCAGACTCAGCGTTCGCTAGTCATTCCCCAGCTTGAACAGCCGCCGCGCATTGGTGCGGCCGATTTTTTGGCGGTCGTTCTCGCTGATGTCGCACGCGTCGAACCAGTTCGCGGCGTGGTCGATATTCTCGAACGGCCAGTCGGTCGAGAACATGATCCGGTCGGCGCCGACTTCGAGCATGGCGCTGAGCAGCGCCGGCGTATGAAAATTGCCGGAAGTGGTGACATGGAAATTCTCGCGGAAATAATCGCGGATGCGCTTTTTCGCCGGGAAAGTATTGCGCTCCGTGATCCAAGCGTTTGAGTTGTCGACGCGCCACAGCGCGAACGGCAACAGCTCGCCCATATGGCCGAGGATGACCTGAA
>JBEKZK010000529.1:0-4258 GCA_049509935.1 Xanthobacteraceae bacterium
TCTCGGCGTTCTTCGCGATCTGGGGGCTGATGCGGATCCTGGAGCGCTACACCGCATGGCCGTTCGTGATCTATCGCGGCCTGCTCGGCGTCGTCATTCTGGCAGGCGTGGCGACCGGCTGGTTGCGGTGACGTCGTAGCCCGCCTTCAGGGCGGTTACGCCCGTCTTCGCGGGCCATGAAGCGCAAGCGGAACGCGGGTGCGGCGTCGCAGGCGGCACGGCCGCCCCCGGATTTCATCCGGGCTACCAGAGGAAATCACGACGTCCGCGGGCGGAACTGGCCGGTCTTGCGGAAACGCCACAGGTACGACGGCACGATTGCGGCCATCGCCGTCGGATCGATGCCCAGCCCCTGCAGGGTGCGGCGGTCGCGCTCGGCGTCGGCCGACACCACGTTGTCGCGCCGCAGCAGCTGAACCTGGTCCGGCGTCAGCAGGGGCTTCGGCATGAGCTGCAGCACTGCGGCCTGCAGCTCCGCGACCGCGAACGGGATCGGCACCAGCAGGCGGCGGCGCTCGATGGTGGCGAGCACGAGCTCCATCAGCTCCTTGAAGGTCTTGATCTCCGGGCCGCCGAGCTCGTAGGTCGTCGACGGCGTCGCCTCGCCGTCGGCCGCCTTGGCGATCGCCGTCGCCACGTCACCGACGAAGACCGGCTGGAACCGGGTGAGGCCGCCGCCGATCAGCGGCAACGCCGGCGAGACCCGGGCGAGCGCGGCAAAACGGTTGAAGAAGTCGTCCTCCGGTCCGAACACGATCGATGGCCGGAAGATCACCGCCGTCGGCATCTCGGCGCGCACCGCCACCTCGCCGCGCGCCTTCGACTGCGCGTAGAGCGAGGGTGACGCCGGGTCGGCCCCGATCGCCGAGACGTGGATCAGCCGGGCGCCGGCCCGCGCCGCCGCGTGGGCAACGACGCCGGCGCCGTCGGCCTGCACCGCGTCGAAGCGCTGCCGTCTGCGCTGGAACAGGATCCCCACCAGGTTGATGACGAGGACGCTGCCCGAGGCCGCCGCCTCGACCGACTCGCCATAGCGCACATTGGCCTGGACGGCGTGGATCTGCCCGACCCGGCCGAGCGGCTGCAGATAGCCGGCGAGGTCCGGCCGGCGGACGCCGACGCGCACGCGCCAGCCGCGCTGGACCAGCGCGCGCACCACGTGGCGACCGAGGAACCCGGAGCCACCGAAGATCGTGACGAGGCTGTTCTGGTTGGTCATCGGGTGCAACGCCAAGGGGCGGCCGGCGCATACCCGATCCGTCGGGCGGTGTACAGACCCGACGCTGCGGCGAGCCGTTTGCAGGCCCAACGGCGGCGCCGGAACCGGCCCGCCCCATTAAGGTAAAAAATCCGTTTCGATTGAATGTCCGGTTGTCGGCATTCAAGCTCGACTGACGCTGGGTCACGGCCGGGCGCCGGTGTCCCGGGGCACATCGTCAGCGAGGGCGACATGAATTCGATGCGCAGCGCGTACGCTACGGTGAGCGTCGCCATTGCGGGATACTTCGCCACATCGCTCGGCCTCGATGCCGCGCGGGCTTTCGGCTCGCCGCTCCATGGGCTCGAGGTGCGCCCGGGGTCGGACCCGATCTCCGCCCTCGGCCGGCTGATCGGCCTCGAGCCGGGCGGCGTGATCGGGGTCGCCCTGTGCCTCGGCGCCTTCGAGCTCGCCACTGCCGCGGTGCTCGTCGCCTACCTGCTCGAGCGCATGGCCGGCGACGACCGCCTGCAGGGCTCCCGCCGGACGCTCGAAGCCGCCCTGATCCTCGTCGCCATCCAGTCGGTCATCGTCCTGGTGGCGAGCCTGACGCACCTCGACGGCGGCTCGGTTCGGCTTTCCGTCATCCATCTCGCGCTCGTCGGCATCGCGGCCCTGCTCGCCGGGCTGGAGCGCGGTGCAGCCGGCGACGAGATCGGATCGGGCCCGTCCGGCGACGCCGAGCCGCCGATGCGCAAGGTCCCGAACTGGGACGACCCGGCCTCGGCAGGCTGGTTCTCGGTTTAGGCGCCGGGCACGGCCCGGCCGAAGCGCCGCCGCCCGCCCCTGGACGAGGCGCGGGGCTTTCGCTGAAACGGGGCCAAGCCCGGTACAATCGTTGACAAGGCGAATCCCCGCCCCCTATCAGTAGCGCCGTGCCCAGGTGGCGGAATTGGTAGACGCGCTGGTTTCAGGTACCAGTGGTGCAAGCCGTGGAGGTTCGAGTCCTCTCCTGGGCACCATCCCTGCATTATAGGCTTGAAAGCTGAATGACCATTCGATTGCATCGGGGCGATCTGCCCGACCTCGCACGCTACAAGGGCGCGGCCGCGATCGATACCGAGACCATGGGGCTCAATACCCATCGCGATCGCCTGTGCGTCGTGCAGCTTTCGCCCGGTGACGGCAGCGCCGATGTGGTGCAAATCCCGGCCGGCGCGACCGATGCGCCCAATCTGAAAAAGCTGCTGGCCGACACCAGCATCGTCAAGATCTTTCATTTCGCGCGCTTCGACATTGCGGCGCTCTACCATGCGTTCGGCGTAATGCCGGAGCCGGTTTATTGCACCAAGATCGCCTCGCGCTTGACCCGCACTTACACCGATAAGCACGGGCTGAAGGATCTGGTCCGTGACCTGTTGGGGATCGACCTCTCCAAGCAGCAGCAGCTCACCGACTGGGGCAGCAACGACCTGAGCGATGCCCAGGTCGCCTATGCCGCGTCCGACGTGCTGCATCTGCATGCGCTGCGGCAGAAGCTCGACACTTTGCTGGCGCGCGAACATCGCGATGGGATGGCGGCAGCCTGCTTCCGGTTCCTGCCCGATCGCGCCCGGCTCGATCTTGCAGGATGGGCGGCGGAGGATATTTTCGCCCATTCCTAGGGGAAGGTCTTCGACAAGGTCTTGGGCAAGATCTTCAGGCATATGCTCATGGACGAGCCTGTGCTCAAAGGCCCTCACGCTCGCGTTCCGGCCGCCGTGTCGCGGCCATATTCGCGGGGGATTCTGTCGTTAATTAAATCGTGAGATGGGGCGGCCGGCGGAGTGATTTCGCCGCGAATTGGGCTATCTTGGCAGGCAGCCGGCAATCCTGGCGTCCGCTATTGTGTTGTGCAATCAATGCGCAGCACAATTGATGGGTGCGCAGTTTTGGGGTGTGGAGATTGCGTCGTTTGGGCCGCGATCCGCACTCTCCGGTCAGCGCCAGGTAAAAAGGTCAGGTGATACGGCCGGGTGAAATGACCAAGTAGACGAAGTAAACGGCCAAATAAACGGTTTGACCTCTGGACCCGCGATGGGGGACATGGACGCGCGCAACTACAAAGGTTCCATGCGCAAGGATGACGGCGACCGCCAATTCCGGGCGGCCGCGCGTCACAGCCGTCGCGTCCATATGCTGCGCTGGGCGATACCGGCGAGCATCCTGGCGATGTTCGGGATGATCATCTTTGCGACGTGGTTCAATCCGCTGCGCATGCTGGCCAAGCTGCCCATCGACAGCGGCAAGCTCCTCATCTCCGGGACCAAGATTACCATGGAGGCGCCGAAGCTCGCCGGTTTCACGCGCGACGCGCGGCCCTATGAATTCACCGCGCGCGCTGCGGCGCAGGATCTGACCAAGCCTGACGTCCTCGAGCTCAAAGACATTCATGCCAAGATGGAGATGCAGGACAAGGCGTTGGTGGAGATGACGGCGGCAAGCGGGCTTTACGACACCAAGAGCGACTTGATGACACTGACCGACGATATTCGCCTGTCGTCGTCATCTGGCTATTCCGGCCGCCTGAGCGAGGCAGTCGTCGACACCAGAAAGGGCAATATCGTCTCCGAGCATCCGGTCGAGGTGAACTTGCTGAATGGGACGCTCAATGCCAATCGGCTCGAGGTCGTCGACAACGGCGAGCTCATTCGCTTTGATGGCGGTGTATCAATGAACATGATGATGAATCCGCCCGCGGCCGAGACCGAGGCCACTGGGGCTGTGCAGTGAGTGCGTATGTCATGGGCAGGCGAAAGCTGTTGGCGCTCGCGCTGGCAATCGTGGCCATAGCCGCCGGCCGGCCCGCACTGGCGCAGCCGGCAAACGCTGCGCCCAACGGACCACCGAACGCCTTGCAGGGTTTTTCCCAGAATCGCGACAAGCCGGTGCAGATCGACGCAGCGTCGCTGGAAGTGCGCGACAAGGACAAGGTCGCGACCTTCCTCGGCAACGTGCGCATGACGCAGGGCGATACCACGATGCGCTGCAAAACGATGAAGGTGTTCTACGACCAGGATG
>JBEKZK010000053.1:0-12254 GCA_049509935.1 Xanthobacteraceae bacterium
GGATCAGATTGACCGGATCACGGCGAAATACGTCGGCGCTCGCGATGTTGATGCGGTTGTTGTCGACGACGAAGTCGTCGGTTTCGCTCAGAATCCGCCTGCCGCGCGGCAGCAGCTTCGCCATCATGCGGTTGAGCACCGGCACCGGCTTCGCCTGGCGGTCCTCGAGCTCGGCGCAGAGGATGGCGGTGAGATCGCCGACGTCCTTGGCGATCAGGAAGTAGTGCTTCATGAAGCGTTCGACGTCACGCAGCCCGGGATGCTCGGTATAGCCGAGCCGCACCGCGATCTCGCGCTGGATGTCGAAGGACAGCCGCTCCTCGGCGCGGCCGGTGAGGAAGTGCATGTGGCAGCGCACCGACCAGAGAAAATCCTCGCAGCGGCGGAACAGCTGATACTCCTGGCGGTCGAACACGCCATGATCGATCAGCTCGTCGGGCTCGCGGACGCGGTAGACGTATTTGGCGATCCAGAACAGCGTGTGCAGATCGCGCAGACCGCCCTTGCCGTCCTTGACGTTGGGCTCGACCAGGTAGCGCGACTGGCCGGCGCGGCGGTGCCGCTCCTCGCGCTCGGCGAGCTTGGCGGTCACGAACTGCGCCGCCGTGCTCTGCACGATCTCCTTGTCGAAACGGATCACCAGCTCGTCATAGAGGCGGCGCTCACCGAACAGGTAGCGCGCCTCCAGAATCGCGGTCCGCACCGTCATGTCGGCCTTGGCCTGGCGGATGCACTCGCCGACCGAGCGCGTGGCATGGCCGACCTTCAGACCCATGTCCCACAGGCAATAGAGGATCGCCTCGGCGATCGACTCGCCCCATGCGGTCTGCTTGTAGGGCAGCAGGAACAGGAGATCGATGTCGGAGCCCGGCGCCAGCAGCCCGCGCCCGTAGCCCCCGGTCGCCACGATCGCCATGCGCTCGGCGGCCGACGGGTTGTCCGACGGATAGAGATGCCTGGTGGCGAGATCGAACAGCAGACGGATGATCTCGTCCTGCATGAAGCACAGCCGCTCGGCGCACAGCCGGCCGTGGCGGTCGCGCAGCAGCATGCGCTCGGCGACGGCCCGGCCGTTGGTCAGCACCGCCTTGAGATGCTGGGCCACCGCGGTGCGGGTGTCGCGCTCGTGGCCCGCATGAGCCACCGCGATCTCCTCGAGATCGGCCGCGACGGCGCGCGCATCGAACAGCTCGGCAAAGCCGCGCGGACCGTGGTCGAGGACAGACACCGCGGAGGACATGGAGGCGGAATAGCCGACCGGATCGGTCATGTCACGGCTCCCCGGCGGCGGCGGCGATGTCGTGCCCCGAGAGGCCCCCGAGGCAGCGCGATCCTCCTATATAATGCTTCAAATCGCTAATATTTTCTCGTTGACGCGGCATCGTCGGATTTCCTAATGGTCGGGAGCGCCGATGCGAGCCGGCAGCTTGCGGGCGCTCGACATATGCGGCCGGAAAAATATGCGGCCGGAACTCCGGGCCCGTCCCGTCGCCTGCCGACGGCGGGCACGCCCTGCCTCCATCGACCGGCGGGCACCAAATTTGTCCGCGTGCGCCGCCCAGTTGGAAGTTCCATCATGACCCCGGTCCGCGTCCTGATCCAGGCTCTCCGGTCGACACGACGACTGCTCGCCGCCGCAATGCTGGTCGCCGGCGTGCCGCTCACCGACGTCCTCGCGGCCGACCTGCCGAAGGAGATCCGCATCGACTGGGCGACCTACAACCCGGTCTCGATGGTGCTCAAGGACAGCGGCCTGCTGGAGAAGGAATTCGCCAAGGACGGCATTTCGGTGCGCTGGGTGCAGACGCTCGGCTCCAACAAGGCGCTCGAGTTCCTCAGCGCCGGCGCGATCGATTTCGGCTCGACCGCCGGAGCGGCTGCCCTGATCGGCAGGATCAACGGCAACCCGATCAAATCGATCTACGTCTATTCGCGCCCCGAATGGACCGCGCTCGTGACCCGCAAGGACTCGCCGATCACGACGGTGGCCGATCTCAAGGGCCGCAGCGTGGCGGTGACGCGCGGAACCGATCCACACATCTTCCTGGTACGGGCGCTCGCCGAGGCGAAGCTGACCGAAAGGGACGTGAAGGTCGTTCTGCTGCAGCATCCGGATGGCAAGACCGCGCTGATCCGCGGCGACGTCGACGCATGGGCGGGGCTCGACCCGATGATGGCGGCCGCGGAGGTCGAGGACGGGGCCCGGCTGTTCTACCGCAAGCCGGAGGCCAACACCTGGGGAATCCTCAACGTGCGCGAGGCATTTCTCGCCGACCATCCGGATATCGTGCGGCGCGTTCTCGCCGTCTATGAGGACGCGCGGCGCTATTCGCTCGCCAACCCGGCGGCGGTGAAGCGGGTTTTCATCGCGGCGACCCGGCTGCCCGACGCGGTCGTGGAGAAGCAGCTCGACGAGCGCACCGACTTGACCCACAGCCGTATCGGCGCGCCGCAGCGGGCCTCGATCCTGGCCGCCGGCGTCGCGTTGCAGCAGGCCGGCGTGATCGCCGCCAATGTCGACGTCCAGGCAGCCATCGACGGTCTGATCGACGACCGCGTCCCGCTCGCCGGGAACTGAGCCGCTCCCACGTGACCGTCTCGGCCGAACCAAATGTGACCCGAGCCGCCGCCCCGCTGCCCCGGTGGGCGCGGCCGGCGATCGGGCTCATCGTGCCGCTCGGGGCAGCGGTCGCCTGGGAAGCCGCCGTGCGGGCGGGCCTCGCCGACGGCCGCCTGGTGCCGCCACCGTCGGTCATCCTGGCGACGCTCTCCGATCTCGTCCGATCGGGCGAGCTTGGTCGCCACGCGCTCGCGACCATACTGCGCGTCGCCTGCGGATTTGCCCTCGGGGTCGCCGCCGGGACGCTGCTCGGCGCCGTCACGGCCTACGGGCGGATCGCCCGACGCCTGATCGATCCGACGCTGCAAGCCCTGCGCGCCATCCCGTCGATCGCCTGGGTGCCGCTGTTCATCCTGTGGTTCGGCATCTTCGAAGCCTCCAAGGTGATCCTGATTGCGGTCGGCGTGTTCTTCCCGGTCTACCTCGGCGTGCTCGGCGCGATCCTGTCGGTCGACCGCAAGATCGTCGAGGTCGGCCGAGTCTTCCGCCTGTCCGGTCCCGCCATGGTCCGCCGCATCCTGCTTCCCGCCGCACTGCCGACCTACGTGGTGTCGCTGCGCGCCGGCCTCGGCCTGGGATGGATGTTCGTGGTGGCGGCCGAGATCATGGGAGCGTCCGAGGGTCTGGGCTACTTGCTGGTCGACGGCCAACAGCTCGGCAAGCCCGCGCAGATCGTCGCCGCCATCATCGCGTTCGCGGTGCTCGGCAAGCTCAGCGATTCGATCCTCGCCCTGGCCGTCGCGCCGCTGCTGCGCTGGGAAGACGCGTTCGGCGGGCGACGGTGAGGGGACGATGCTGGTGCTCAGCCACGTGGCGAAAACCTATCCGAACGGCGTCCGCGCGCTCGACGGCGTCTCGCTCGAGGTGGCGCCCGGCGAGATCGTCGCGGTGGTCGGCGGGTCGGGCTGCGGCAAGTCGACCATGCTGCGGCTCATCTGCGGTCTCGATCAGCCGAGCCGGGGACGCATCCTGCTCGACGGCACGGCGATCTCGGGCCCGCATGCCAACATCGGCATCGTGTTCCAGGAGCCGCGGCTGCTGCCGTGGCTGACGGTCGCCGGCAATGTCGGGTTCGGCCTCTCCGACCGACCGGTCGGCGAGCGCCGCGACCGGGTGGCGGCGGCGCTCGAACGCGTCGGACTTTGCGAAAAAGCCCCGGTATGGCCGCGCGAGCTGTCCGGCGGCCAAGCCCAGCGCGTAGCGTTGGCGCGCGCGCTGATCATGCGCCCGGAAGTGCTGCTGCTCGACGAGCCGTTCTCGGCGCTCGATGCGTTCACCCGGATCGACCTGCAGGACCATTTGCTCGACCTGTGGGCCGACCACAAGCCGACGCTGCTGGTGGTCACCCACGACGTCGACGAATCGATCGTGCTCGCCGACCGGGTCATGGTCATGCGCCCGCATCCGGGTCGAATCTTCGCCGAGATCGATACCAGCCTGCCGCGGCCGCGCGACCGGCAGTCGGCGGCGTTCGATTTCGCCAAGCGGCGGGTGCTGGCCGCACTCGACCGATCGCTGGATCGTGTCGTGACGACCGACGACGGCGAGAGAGCGCTTTCCGATTGGTTGACCATGAAATCTCACGGGCGTGTGGGGAAAGCGCTCTAGCTTCGATGTTTGTCGCATTTCCTTTCGGAAAACCGGTGTCCACTTTTCCGGGAAATGCTCCAGATCCACCGCCGGCGCCGCATTGTGGTGGTGATGTTTCGGTGAAATGGTGACCGGTTCGCCGTTTAGGGCATGGTGGAGGAGACCGACATGGATGCTGCCGCGTTGCGTTCGATGCAGGCGCCGATCAAGGAGCGCTACAAGAGCGAGCCCGGGGCCGCACTGATCACCTTGAAGGCCAAGGGCACCCTCGACGACAGCCACATCGCCTGCAAGGTCGAAACCGGCCGCGCGCTCGCGGTCGCCGGGCTGCATCCGGCGACCGGCGGCTCCGGCCTGGAGCTGTGCTCCGGCGACATGCTGCTCGAGGCGCTCGTCGCCTGCGCGGGTGTGACGCTCAAGGCGGTGTCGACCGCGCTCGAGATTCCGCTGCGCTCCGCCAGCGTAGCGGCCGAGGGGGATCTCGACTTCCGCGGCACGCTCGGCGTCGCCAAGGATGCGCCGGTGGGTTTTGCCGAAATCCGGCTGCGGTTCGACGTCGACACCGACGCGCCGCAGGACAAGCTCGATCAGCTGTTGAAGCTCACCGAGCGCTACTGCGTCGTCTACCAGACAATCCGCAGCGGCCCGCCGGTCAGCGTGCAGATCAGCCGCACATAAAGCATGTCCCGGCGAAGTGGACCCGGTTCGCCGATCAAGGACATGCGCCAACAAGGGAACGACAGCGCTTCCCGGGTCGAGGCGCCGCAACAAGTGGTTCGCCATGACCGGGAAGCGCTGTAGCACCGCCGGCCCGGACGGACGTGCGTCGACCGGGCGCCCGCCATGTCCCCCGATCTCATGCTCGGGCTGACGCTCGCCGTGAAGATGGCGGTGACGGCCGCCGCCGTGGTCACCGCCTCGATCGCAGCCGAGCGCTCCGGAAGCTTCATCGGCGGCCTCGTCGCCGCGCTGCCGATCTCGGCCGGCCCGGCCTATGTGTTCCTGGCGCTCGACCACGACGCCGCATTCATTGCCGACAGCGCGCTGAGCAGCCTCGCCGTCAATGCCGGAACCACGCTGTTCGCGCTGCTCTACATCCTGCTCGCGCAGAATCGTGACGTCGTGGTCAGTCTCTTCGGCTCGCTCGCGGCCTGGCTCGGCATGATCGTGCTGACCCGATCGGTCGAATGGACCCTCACGACCGTGCTGGCGCTCAACACCGTGGCCTATCTGCTCGGCGTTCCGATCGCACGGCGGTTCCAAAGTGCAATGCTGCGCCCGGCGGCGCGCCGCTGGTACGACCTGCCGCTGCGCGCCGGCCTGGTGGCGGCGCTGGTCGCCACCGTCGTGATCACCAGCCGCCATGTCGGTCCGGCGGTGACCGGGACGCTCGCGGTGTTCCCCATCGTGCTGTCGAGCCTGATCCTCATCTTCCAGCCGCGCATCGGCGGCCGCGCCACCGCGGCGCTGATCGCCAGCACGATGCCGGGCCTGATCGGCTTCGCGGCGGCGCTGACGGTGCTGCATCTGGCCGCCGTTCCGCTCGGCACCGCGACCGCGCTGGTGCTCGGGCTGGCGACGTCGGTCCTGTGGAACCTCGGCCTGTGGGTGGCGTGGCGCTCGGCTCGCCAGAGGGCGCGGCCGCGGTGACCCCGCGCAACAAGGACGACGATCCCGGCGGGAAGCAGACAATGGGTATCAGCCCCGGCTCGCCGCCCTGCGCTTCAACGCATAGAGCGCTTCGAGCGCCTCGCGCGGCGACATCTCGTCGGGGTCGAGCGCCGCGACCGCGGCGGCGAGCTCGTCGACCGCCGGATCGGTCGTGACCGGCGCCGCGGCGCGTCGCGCCGCGGCGAACAGCGGAAGGTCGTCCACCAGCCGGCGCGCCGGCGACAGCCGGTCCTGCGCCTCCAGCCCGGCCAGCACCACGGTGGCGCGGGCGATGACGCCAGCCGGAAGGCCGGCGAGCTTGGCGACCTGGATGCCGTAGGAACGATCGGCGGCGCCTGCCACGACCTCGTGCAGGAACACCACGTCGCCCTGCCATTCCTTGACTCGCACCGTGGCGTTGTGCAGCCGCGGCAGCCGCGACGCGAGCGCGGTCAGCTCATGGAAATGGGTCGCAAACAGCGCGCGGCAGCGATTGGTCTCGTGCAGATGCTCGATGCTCGCCCAGGCGATCGACAGGCCGTCGAAAGTCGCGGTGCCGCGGCCGATCTCGTCGAGGATCACCAGCGAGCGAAGACCAGCCTGATTGAGGATCGCGGCGGTCTCCACCATTTCGACCATGAAGGTGGAGCGCCCGCGGGCAAGATCGTCGGCAGCGCCGACCCTCGAGAACAGGCGATCGACGACGCCGATGCGGGCGCGGCGCGCGGGAACGAAGCTGCCCATCTGGGCGAGCACGCAGACCAGCGCATTCTGCCGCAGGAAGGTGGATTTGCCCGCCATGTTCGGTCCGGTGACCAGAAAGATCCGGCCGGCATCGGCGGCAGCCGGGGGCGAGAGATCGCAGTCGTTGGCGACGAAGGGGCCGCCCTCGCGCATCAGCGCCTGCTCGACGACCGGATGCCGGCCGCCCACGATGACGAAATCGAGGGTGTCCACGACCTCCGGCCTGACGTAGTCGTGCTCGCCGGCAAGCGTGGCGAGGGCGGTCGTGACGTCGAGGACGGCAAGCGCCTGCGCGGCAGCCTTTATGCATTCGCCTGCCGCCGCCACCGCCCTGGTCAGGCGCTCGAAGATCTCGAGCTCGATCACCAGCGCGCGCTCGGCGGCGGTCGCGATCCTGGTCTCCAGCTCGCCGAGCTCGGTGGTGGAGAAACGCACCTGGCCGGCGAGGGTCTGGCGATGGATGAACGCCGCGTTGAACGGCGGCGCCAGCAGCTTCTCGCCGTGCACCGCCGTGACCTCGATGAAATAGCCGAGCACGTTGTTGTGGCGAATCTTCAGCCCGCGCACCTGGGTCTCATCGGCGTAGCGCGCCTGCAACGCCGCGACGACCCGGCGCGACTCGTCGCGCAGGCGGCGCGCCTCGTCGAGGCTCAAGTCGTAGCCGGCGCGCACGAACCCGCCGTCGCGGCGGAACGCCGGAAGCTCGTCTCCGAGGGCGGCGCCGAGCTCGGCGGCGAGCGCCTCGTCGGGCCGGCCGAGGGCGGCGCCAGCGGCGGCGAGCTCGGCCGGCGCGTCGACCAGCGCGGCGAGCCGGACCCGCAGCTCGGCCGCCGCCGCGAGCCCGTCACGGATCGCCGCGAGGTCGCGCGGGCCGCCGCGGCCGACCACCAGGCGGGCAAGCGAACGGGCGATGTCGGGGGCACCGGCCAGACGCGCGCGGGTGTCGGCGCGGACGGCCGGTTCCGCCAGGAACGCCGCGACGGCGTCCAGGCGGCGCATGATCGCGGCGGTGTCGGTGAGCGGCGCGGCGAGACGCTGGGCGAGCAGGCGGGAGCCCGCCGGCGTCACGGTCCGATCGATCGCGGCGAGCAGGGAGCCCCGTCGCTCGCCGGAGAGCGTACGGGCAAGCTCCAGATTGGTCCGCGTCGCTGCGTCGATCAGCAGGGTGGCGCCGGCCGCCTCCCGCGCAGGCGGCGACAGCAGCGGCTTCTGCCCGAGCTGGGTTCGCTCCACATAGGTGACACAGGCGGCTGCCGCGGTCAGCTCCAGCCGCGAGAAGGTGCCGAAGGACTCGGTCGTCACGACCGCGAAGTAGGACGCCAGCCGCCGCTCGGCGGTGGCCCCGTCGAACACATCGCGCGGCAACGGCCTCACGTTCTCCAGCGATCGCCAGTACGGCCCGAGATCGGGATCGCCATAGAGCGCGTCCGACACGAGGAGCTCGCCGGGCTCGAGCCGGGCGATCTCGGCCGGCAGCCCGAGCGCCGAGCACTCGGTCACCCGGAACTCACCGGTCGAAATGTCGAGGAAGGCGAGCGCGAAGCTCGCGGCCTCGGCCGCCCCGGAGGCGCGCGCCCGGACCACGGCGACCAGGTAATTGTTGCGCCGCGCATCGAGCAGGGTGTCCTCGGTCAGCGTGCCCGGCGTCACCAGGCGCACCACCTTGCGCCGAACCACGCTCTTGCCGCCGCGCTTCCTCGCCTCCGCGGGATCCTCGATCTGCTCGCACACCGCCACCCGATGGCCGAGCGCGATCAGCCGGTGCAGATATTCGTCGGACCGCTCGATCGGCACGCCGCACATCGGGATGTCGCGGCCGAGATGCCTGCCGCGCTTGGTCAGCACGATGCCGAGCGCGCGGCTGGCAACCTCGGCGTCGGAAAAGAACAGCTCGTAGAAGTCGCCCATCCGGTAGAACAGCAGGCTGTCCGGATGGAGCGCCTTGATCTCGAGATACTGCTCCATCATCGGCGTGACCCGCGCCCCGTCCTCGGGCTCGGGGCGCGCCGGCGCGACCGGAGCGGCCGCCTCGGCGGCCTTGCGGGTGGCGTCGAAATTCATGGCCGGGACGCTACAGCGCTTCCCCGTCATAGTGAACCGGTCATGGCGGATGTTTTCGGCCGTGAGCCGGCACGGATGCGGTCCGCGGCTTGCCGGCGCGGGACGTGCCGCCGACAGACGGGTCCCCTGCCGTCACCGGTCGGTCGCAAACCCGGCCCGCGGGCCAGGTTCCTCGCGGCCGTCGAGCGTCGTCCTTGAGTAACGGGCTCCCGATCCGCTAACGTCCGCCCGCCGGCAGATGCCGAACCCGCCTTTCGCAGCTCATCCCGCGCCGCCCGGCGCGGTGCGGCAGACCGGGCGAAGATTTCGAATTACAGGGCTGTCCAGGTCCGCGCGATGGACCCGGCGTCCTGTCGGGGGGTGAAATGTCCTTGAAGCCCGAAGGCCGTCACGGCCGGCCGACCTTTACCGATCAGGAAGCGCTGCAATTCCATCAACAGGGCCGCCCCGGCAAGATCGAGGTGGTGCCGACGAAACCGATGGCGACCCAGCGCGACCTGTCGCTCGCCTACTCGCCCGGCGTCGCGGTGCCGGTCCTGGCGATCGCCGAGGACCCGAGCCGCGTCTTCGACTATACGGCGAAGGGCAATTTCGTCGCCGTGATCTCCAACGGCACGGCGATCCTCGGTCTCGGCAATCTCGGCGCGCTCGCCTCCAAGCCGGTCATGGAGGGCAAGGCGGTGCTGTTCAAGCGCTTCGCCGACGTCGATGCCATCGACCTCGAGGTGTCGACCGAGGACCCGGACGCCTTCGTCAATTGCGTCAGGTATCTCGGGCCGACGTTCGGCGGCATCAATCTCGAGGACATCAAGGCGCCGGAATGCTTCATCATCGAGCAGCGGCTGCGCGAGCTGCTCGACATCCCGGTGTTCCACGACGACCAGCACGGCACCGCCATCATCGCGGCGGCCGGACTGATCAACGCACTCGACCTCACCGGCCGCGACATCGCGTCGACCCGTCTGGTCTGCAACGGCGCGGGCTCGGCCGGCATCGCATGCCTCGAGCTGCTCAAGGCGATCGGCTTTACCCCGCAGAACGTCATTCTGTGCGACACCAAGGGTGTGATCTACGAAGGTCGCACGCAGGGCATGAACCAATGGAAGTCGGCGCATGCGGTGCCGACCAAGGCGCGCACGCTGGCCGAGGCGCTGGTGGGCGCCGACGTGCTGTTCGGGCTGTCGGCGAAGGGCGCGGTCACGTCCGACATGGTGAAATCGATGGCGGCCAAGCCGCTGATCTTCGCCATGGCCAATCCTGATCCCGAGATCACGCCCGAGGAGGTCGCGGCGATCCGCACCGATGCCATCATGGCGACCGGCCGCTCGGACTACCCGAACCAGATCAACAACGTGCTGGGCTTTCCCTATATCTTCCGCGGCGCCCTCGACGTGCGGGCGACCACCATCAACATGGAGATGAAGATCGCAGCGGCGCGCGCGCTCGCCGAGCTCGCCCGGGAGGACGTGCCCGACGAGGTCGCCGCGGCCTACGGCGCGCGACCGAAATACGGCCCCGACTACATCATCCCGGTGCCGTTCGATCCGCGACTGATCTCGACCATCCCACCGGCCGTCGCCAAGGCGGCGATGGACACCGGCGTGGCACGCAAGCCGATCGTCGACATGGCGGGCTATCGCCAGCAGCTCCGCACCAGGCTCGATCCGGTGGCCGGCGTGCTCGGCCGGGTGTTCGAGCGGCTCCGCCGGCAGCCCAAGCGCGTGGTGTTCGCCGAGGGCGAGGAGGAGCAGGTGATCCGCGCCGCCGCGAGCTTCGTCCATCAGGGGCTCGGCACCGCCCAGCTCGTCGGCCGCGAGGAACGGGTGCGCGAGACCGCGAAGAACACCGGCATCGAGCTCGGCGACGGCATCGAGATCGTCAACGCCCGGCTGTCGCGGCGCAACGCCGACTACGCCGCCTATCTGTACGAGCGCATGCAGCGCAAGGGCTTCCTCATTCGCGACTGCCAACGGCTGATCAATCAGGACCGCAACCACTTCGCCGCCTCGATGGTGGCGCTGGGCGACGCCGATGCGATGGTGACCGGGGTCACGCGCAATTTTTCCGTGGCGCTCGAGGACGTGTGCCGCTGCATCGATCCCAAGCCCGGCCATCGCGTAATGGGCGTTTCGCTGGTGCTGACGCGCGGGCGCACCGTGCTGGTCGCCGACACTGCGGTGACCGAGATGCCGAACGCCGAGGAGCTCGCCGATATCGCGACCGAAGCGGCGGGGGTCGCCCGCAAGATGGGCTATGAGCCGCGGCTCGCGCTGTTGGCGTTCTCCACCTTCGGGAACCCGCCGGGCGAGCGCTCGGCGCAGGTCCAGGAAGCGGTGCGCATCCTCGATCGTCGCCGCGTCGACTTCGAGTATGACGGCGAGATGGCGGCCGACGTCGCGCTGAACCCCGATCTGGTGACTCCGTATCCGTTCTGCCGTCTATCGGCGTCCGCCAACGTGCTGATCATGCCGGCGTTCCATTCGGCATCCATTTCCACCAAGATGCTCCAGGAGCTCGGCGGGGCGACCGTGATCGGGCCGCTGCTGGTCGGGCTCGACAAGTCGGTGCAGATCGTTCGCCTGACGGCGACCGATTCCGATCTCGTCAACATGGCGGCGCTCGCTGCCTATAATGTGAGCGGATGAGCCCTGTTCCGGGTGGCCTGTCGGGGAGCGCAAGCGTGACCAAGCCCGAGCTGAGCGGCGTGATCGCCGCCATCGCCACCGCCGTCGAGCCCGGCGGCGAGCCCGATTGCCCACGGTCCACGACGCTTGCCCGCAACCTCCTCGATCATGGCTGCGATGGTCTGAACGTGCTCGGCACCACCGGGGAGGCCACCTCGTTCTCGGTCGGCCAGCGCAAGCTCCTGATGACCGCCTACCACCGCGCCGGGCTGCCGATGGACCGCCTGATGGTGGGCACCGGGGCGGCGGCACTCGCCGACGCAATCGAGCTGACCCGCCACGCCGCGACGCTCGGCTTCGCCGGCGCGCTCGTGGTGCCGCCGTTCTATTACAAGGGCGTGCCTGACGACGGCCTTTCCGCCTGCCTGGCGGCGATCCTCGAGGCCACCGCCGAGCAGCCCATCCCACTCTACCTCTATCACTTCCCGGCGATGACGGGCCTCCACTGGCATGTCGGCCTGATCCGCCGGCTGCTCGCAGAGTTCGGCGACCGGATCGTCGGGTTGAAGGATTCGTCAGGCGACATGAGCTACGCGCGGCAGGCGGCCGCGATCGCACCCGGCTTCCGGGTCTTTCCGTCGACCGAGGCGGCGCTGATGGAAGCGCGCGGCGGTCTGTTCGCGGGCTGCATCTCGGCGACCGCCAATCTCAATGCGGATCTGTGCGCCCGCGCCTTGCGCAGCGGCGATACGGCGGCGCTCGATGCCGCGGTGGCGATCCGCAAGCTGTTCGACGGCAAGGCGCTGGTCCCCGGCGTCAAGGCGCTGCTTGCCCATATCCACGCGGATCCCGGCTGGGGCCGGGTGATGCCACCGCTTGCCGCCTTCCCGGCTGCCGACCGGGCGCTCGCGATCGCCGGCTACGACGCCGTCCGCGCGCGGCGGGTGGCCTGACAGGCCGCGTCG
>JBEKZK010000530.1:0-4246 GCA_049509935.1 Xanthobacteraceae bacterium
CGATCCCTCGCCTGATCGAGCGGCCTGCATTGTTGACCAGGATGTCGACGCCGCCGTGCTCGGCGACGATCCTGGCGACCAGCGCATCGCATGCGGCCGGATCCGCGATGTCGCCGGCATAGGTCGCAAGCGTCAAGCCGCGGCTGGCGGCCTCCGTCTTGGTGGCGGCCAGCTTTTCGGCATCCCGCCCGATGATCAGCGTGATGGCGCCGGCCCCGGCGATCTTGAATGCCGCCGCCTTGCCGATGCCCGACGACCCGCCGGTCACCAGCACGACCCGATCACGGACGCGGCCGCGCAGCGAGCGGTCGACGAACAGATCGGGATCGAGATGGCGCTCCCAGTAGTCCCATAGCCGCCACGCATAGTCCTCGAGCGGCGGCACCGTGATGCCGGCCGGCTGCAGCAGCTTGTCCGCCTCGCGGGAGTCGAAGCGCGTCGGATAGTTCACGAACCTGAAGACGTCGTCCGGCAACCCGAGATCCTTCATGATGGCCTTGCGGATGCGGCGCACCGGGGTCAGAGCCATCACGCTGTCCAGCACGGCGCGCGGGATGAACGCGAACAGCGCCGCGTTGATCCGGATCGTCATGTCGGGGGCGTGCGCCGCCCGGGCGAAGATGTTGAGCACGTCGCCGACCCGCCGCGGATGCGGATCGGTCAGGTGGACGCAGCGGCCGTCGTGCCCGTCGAGATGTCCCAGATGATCGAGTGCCGCGACGACGAAGTCGACCGGAACCAGGTTGATCCGCCCGCCCTCGACGCCGATGCCGGGCATCCACGGCGGCAGCAGCTTGCGCATCCTCTGGATCAACTTGAAGAAGTAGTAGGGGCCGTCGATCTTGTCCATTTCGCCGGTACGGGAATCGCCGACCACGATTCCCGGCCGGTAGATGCGCCAGGGGACCCGACATTCGTTACGGACGACCCTCTCGCCATCGTGCTTGCTGGAGAAATAGGAATGGTCGAGACCGCGCGCCTCCTCGAACATGTCCTCCCGGAATACACCCTGATAAAGCCCGGCGGCCGCGATCGAGCTGATGTGGTGGAAGCGCCGGGCGCCGATCGCGGCGGCGAGCTCGATCGCGTTTCGGGTGCCGTCGATATTGGTGGTCATCGCCGCTTCGGCGTCCGCCGCGAGATCGTAGACGGCGGCGAGATGGAACACGTGGTCGATGCGGTCGGCGAGCTGCTCGCGGTCGGAGCGTGACAGCCCAAGATCGGCTTTTAGCAGATCGCCGGTGAGCGGGATCGCGCGCGTCCCATCGACGCCCCAATAGGCGTGCAGCCGCGAGATGTCCTCGGCCGACGGATTCCACACCAGGAAGAACACGGTGGAATCCGGCCGAGACAACAGACGGCGAACGAGCCGCTTGCCGATGAATCCGCTGGCGCCGGTGACGAAATAGAACATGCCGTCGTGCCTCTTTGCCGCTCCGTCACATTCGGACCGGCCGGCGGATGCGGCTTTGATATTTCTCAAGGCAGACCGGCGCGAGGGAGACTTATGTGCACCGGGTGGGGCGGGAGGCCTCATTGACGGCACACCGTAGGAGCACAACGATGACGACGAAGAAGTTGAAAGAGCTGGCGGAAGACGGCGGCGACACTCAGCTTGCCGCGATGGTTCGCGATTCGGCGACGCAGATCTGGCTGGCAGGCCTCGGCGCGTTCTCCAAGGCGCAGGAGGAAGGCACGAAGATCTTCGAGTCGCTGGTCAAGGAAGGCGAGAAGGTCCAGGCGCGGGGCACCAAGCAGGCGACCGACAAGATCGCCGAGGTGCGCGACATGGCGACCGAGACCCTGGGCAAGCTCGAGGAGGTCTTCGAGAAGCGCGTTGCCCAGGCTCTGCACACCCTCAGCGTGCCGACCAAGAAGGACATCGACGGGCTGTCGAAGCGGATCGCCGAGCTGACGGCGGTCGCCGACAAGCTGTCGAGCTCGATGGCGCATCAGAAGCACGAGCATCGGTAGGCGCCGGCCCCGCGTTCACGAGAGGGGGCTGCCATGCACCGCCCACGGGGCCTTGCGCTCGCCGGCGGCGGTCCGCTGGGGGCGATCTACGAGATCGGCGCGCTCATGGCGTTGGATGAGGCGCTCGGCGGGTTCGATCTCGTCGATTGCGACGTCTATGTGGGCGTGAGTTCCGGCGGATTCATCGCCGCCGGGCTCGCCAATGGCCTGACGCCACGGGCCATGTACGAGATGTTCATCGAAAGCGACGCGGCCGACGACCCGTTCGAGCCCGAGGTGCTGCTGCGGCCTGCGCTCGGCGAATATGCGCAGCGGCTCTCGGCGCTGCCGCGGCTGATCATGTCTGCGGCGCAGCGCTATCTGGAGAATCCGCGGTCGCGCGGGTTCATCGAATCGTTTCAACAGGTCACCCGGGCGATCCCCACCGGGATATTCGACAATTCGGCGATCAGCGCCTATCTGATGCGATTGTTTTCGGCACCCGGGCGGACCGACGATTTCCTCCGGCTGCGCCACAAGCTCTTTCTGGTGGCGACCGACCTCGATTCCGGCGAGGCGGTGCCGTTCGGCGCTCCCGGCCGCGACGACGTGCCGATTTCCCGTGCCGTGGTGGCGAGCGCGGCGTTGCCCGGGCTGTTCCCTCCGGTCGAGATCAAAGGCCGCCACTACGTCGACGGCGCTCTGGTCAAGACGCTGCACGCGTCGGTGGCACTGCGCGAAGGCGCAAAGCTCGTCCTGTGCGTCAATCCGCTGGTGCCGTTCAATGCCGATGCGGCGGCGGCACTCGGGGCGGAGGACCGGGTGACGCTGGTGAGCGCCGGCCTGCCCACCGTGCTGGCGCAGACCTTCCGCGCCATCATCCACTCGCGCATGCACGTCGGCCTCGCGCGCTATCGCACCGAGTTTCCGGACGCCGATGTCGTGCTGTTCGAGCCGGCGCGCGACGATGCCGAGATGTTCTTCGCCAACGTCTTCAGCTATGCGGATCGCCGCCGCCTGTCGGAGCACGCCTATCAACGCACCCGTGCCGAGCTGCGCCGGCGGCACGACGAGCTGCAGCCGCTGCTCGCCCGCCACGGCGTCACGATCGATCAGTCCGTGCTGGCCGATCCGCAGCGCCGGCTGGCGCCGCATCCCCGCCCGCCAGGTCGAGCTTCGTTCGACGCCGTCAGCGCGGCGCGGCAACTGGACCATACGCTGGACCGTCTGGAAACATTGCTGACCGGGCGCGGTCCTGATCGACGGAGCACGACGCCATGCTGACTCCCCGATGGAAGGCGTTCCCGCACGCGGATGCCGCCTATGATCATGCCGGGGCGCGACTGAAGAAGAGCTGGGCGCGGCTGCACCAGGGCGACTGCGAGCCCTATCCGGATGCCGTGAGCCTGAAGAAGCTGGTGGCGGCCCATCCCCGGCTGGCGCCGTCGGTTCCGCTCGATGCGGCGGCGGCCACGTTGCAGGATGCCTGGCGGGCGTATCATCGCGGCGATTTCGGTCGCGCGGTGGAACTCGGGCTCGGGCTCGGGCTGCTCGGCACCAACGTGGCCAACAAGGCCGCGAATATCTATGCGACGTACCTGGAAACGGCCGAGCGCGCGCGCCTCGCGCTGTTCCTGGACTCCGCGCGCCGGGCCGAGGAGCTGCAGGCCGCGGCCGCGTCGCTCCCCAATGCCTGGTATTTTCATGCCCAGGCGCTCGGCCGCTACAGCCAGGGCATCTCGGTCGCCCGGGCGCTCGCCCAGGGACTCGGCGGCAAGGTCAAGGCGAGCCTCGAGCGGACGATCAAGCTGGAGCCGCGCCACGCCGACGCGCACATCGCGCTCGGCGCCTACCACGCGGAGGTGATCAACAAGGTCGGCGCCATGATCGGCGGCCTCACCTATGGCGCCAGCAAGGACGCCGGCGTCACGCATTTTCGCAAGGCCGTCGAGCTCAATCCGCACTCGGCGATCGCGCAGATCGAGCAGGCCAATGGCCTGGTGATGATGTTCGGCAAGGCGAGGCTGGACGAAGCGACCCGCCTCTACGAAGCGGCTGTGGCGTGCGCCCCGATGGACGCCATGGAACGGCTCGACGTGGAGCTCGCCCGCTCGGAGCTGGCCGATTAGACAGTACTTTGGGATCAGGTCATGGCGCGGAAGCGCTTCGGCACGCGGCGCGGCGCGTGCGGCGGCGATTTGCGCCGCCTCACCGGCTTGCGGCTTTCAGGTTTCGGCTCGCCGGACTGGTCCGGCGGTTGCTCGCCCGGCCATGGCTGCAGCAGCACATAGTA
>JBEKZK010000531.1:0-4241 GCA_049509935.1 Xanthobacteraceae bacterium
TGCCGCATTGTAGAATAAACGTTCAATGCGCCTCGCAGCTGCGCCGCGGCCATCGCGGCCGGCACCGCACCGCACGATGACAGCGCAGCACGCCTCCGCTATGCCGATACGATGATGCTGGACACGCAACGATCGCTGCGCACCGAGGTCGAGCTTATCGACACTGCGGCCATCGTCGCCGATCTCAAAGCGCTGGCCAAAACCCATGCCGGCCGCGAGCGCGAATTGCGCACCGCGGTGGCGTTGCGGCTGAAAGCGGCGCTGACACAGGCGCGCTCCCGCGCCGAGCAATTGCTGCTCAAGGACCGCCACGGCCGCCGCTGCGCCGAGCGGCTGTGCCAGTTGCAAGACGAGATCATCCGCATCCTGTTCGAATTCATCGGCAGCGAGATTTATCCGACGCAAGCGCCGTCGGAAGCCGAGCACATGGCGGTGGTCGCCACCGGCGGCTATGGCCGTGGCTTGCTGGCGCCAGGCTCCGACATCGATCTGCTTTTCCTGCTGCCCTACAAGCAGACCTCCTGGAGCGAATCCGTCGCCGAGGCGCTGCTCTATTGCCTGTGGGACATGGGGCTGAAAGTCGGCCACGCGACGCGCTCGGTCAGCGAATGCATCCGCCAGGCCAAGGCCGACATGACCATCCGCACCACGCTGCTCGAATCGCGCCATCTGCTCGGCGATGCCAAGCTCTACGAGGAGCTGACGACAAGGTTCGACAAGGAAGTCGTGCAGGGCACGGCGCCGGAATTCGTCGCCGCCAAGCTCGCCGAGCGCGAAGAGCGCCACCGCCGCGCCGGCCAGTCGCGCTACCTGGTCGAGCCCAACGTCAAGGACGGCAAGGGGGGCCTGCGCGACCTGCACACGCTGTTCTGGATCGCCAAATACGTCTACCGCGTGCGCGAGCCCGAGGAATTGATCAAGCGCGGCGTGTTCGATCGCGACGAATACACGATGTTCCGCCGCTGCGAAGATTTCCTGTGGTCGGTCCGCTGCAACATGCACTTCCTCGCCGGCCGCGCCGAGGAGCGGCTGTCGTTCGACATCCAGCGCGATATCGCGGTGCGGCTCGGCTACACCGAGCATCCCGGGTTGCGCGACGTCGAGCGTTTCATGAAGCACTACTTCCTCACCGCCAAGCATGTCGGCGATCTCACAGCCATCCTGTGCGCCGGCCTCGAGGAGCGCCAGGCGATGCCGGCGCCGGTGTTGAGCCGCATCATCGCGCGGCTGCGTCCGGCGCGCCGCCCGCAACGGCTGACCGAGACCGACGATTTCGTCATCGACAACAGCCGCATCAATATCGCCGGGCCAAAAGTCTTCGCCCGCGACCCGGTCAACCTGATCCGCCTGTTTTACCTGGCGCAAAAGCACAATCTGGCCATCCATCCCGAGGCCATGCGGCTGGCCACCCATTCGCTAAAGCTGATCGACAAGGATTTGCGCGACAACAAGGAAGCCAACCGCCTGTTCCTGGAAATCCTGACCTCGAAGAACGACGCCGAGACCGTGCTGCGGCGCATGAACGAGGCCGGCGTGCTCGGCGAATTCGTCCGCGCCTTCGGCCGCATCGTGGCGATGATGCAGTTCAACATGTACCACCACTATACGGTGGACGAGCATCTGCTGCGCTGCATCGGGGTGCTCCACGAGATCGAGCGCGGCGGCAAGGACGAGTTCGCGCTGGCGACCGACCTCATGCGCACGATCCTGCCGCAAAGCCGCCCCGTGCTCTACGTCGCGCTGTTCCTCCACGATATCGCCAAGGGCCGGATCGAGGATCATTCGATGGCCGGCGCCAGGATCGCGCGCCGCTTCTGCCCGCGGCTCGGCTTCTCGCCGGCCGAGACCGAGACGGTGTGCTGGATCGTCGAGAACCACCTGGTGATGTCGACCGTCGCCCAGTCGCGCGATCTGTCGGATCGCAAGACCATCGAGAACTTCGCCGCCGTGGTGCAGTCGCTGGAGCGGATGAAGCTGCTGACGATCCTGACCACCGCCGACATCAGCGCGGTGGGGCCCGGCGTGTGGAACAGCTGGAAGGCGCAGCTGCTGCGCACGCTCTACTACGAGACCGAGCCGGTGCTGACCGGCGGTTTCTCCGAGGTCGACCGCGGACGGCGCGTCGCCCTGGCGCAGGCCGAGCTCAAGGCCCATTTGACCGACTGGACCCCGGCCGAGCTCGACGCCTACACGGCGCGGCACTACCCCGCCTACTGGCTCAAGGTCGATCTCACGCACAAGGTCGCCCACGCGCGGTTCGTGCGCACCGCCGAGCAGGCCGGCCAGTCTTTGGCGACCGAGATCGGCTTCGACGCCGGGCGCGGCGTCACCGAGCTCACCGTGCTGGCGCCCGACCATCCGCGCCTGCTGTCGATCATCGCCGGGGCGTGCGCGGCGGCGGGCGCCAACATCGTCGACGCCCAGATCTACACCACCACCGACGGGCTGGCGCTCGACACCATCGCGCTGTCGCGCGAGTTCGAGCGCGACGACGACGAGCGCCGCCGCGCCACCCGCATCGCCAGCGGCATCGAGCGGGCGCTGCGCGGCGATCTCAAGCTGCCCGACGTGGTCGCCAAGCGCACCGCGCCGAAAGGCCGGATCAAGGCCTTCGCCATCGAGCCCGAGGTGCTCATCAACAATCAATGGTCGAACCGCTACACGGTGGTCGAGATCGCCGGCCTCGACCGGCCCGGGCTGCTCTACGAATTGACCTCGACGCTGTCGAAGCTCAACCTCAACATCGCGTCCGCCCATGTGGCGACCTTCGGCGAGCGGGTGGTCGACGTGTTCTATGTCACCGATCTGCTCGGCGCCAAGATCACCTCGCCGCCGCGCCAGACCGCGATCAAGCGGGCCCTGATCAGGCAGCTCAGCGTGTCGCCCGGCGACGCCGCGGGGAAGCCCGCGGGCGGATGAGCGGCGAACCGCGGACCTGTCGCGCTTAACCCCCCCTTAAACCGCCGGACCTAGCGTGCCTGCTGGGGCGCAACCGCATTGCGGGGCCGATCGGCGGGACGGGACATGGCGGTGGGACGACGCAAAGGCCGCGGGCGCCGCGCGCCGGGCCTCGACGCGCCGCCGGGCGCCGCCCGGGAATTGCGCGTCGATCCGCGCGACCGGCTGGGCGCCGTTCCGCCGGACGAGCCGACTGCCAGGTCGCGCAAGGGGCGCGACGAGCGCCGCGCCACCAGGAATGGCGGCGATCATTCGCGCGGCTCCGCCGAGGCGGGTGAGCGCCGCGGCAAGCGCGCCACCGGTGGCAATGGCGGCGGCCGCAAGACCAGATCGATGCTTGCCCGCCTCTTATACTGGGCCGTTGTGCTCGCACTCTGGGGGGTGATCGTGGCGGTCGGCCTGATCGCCTGGGTGGGCGCGCATCTGCCGCCGATCCAGTCGCTCGAGGTCCCCAAGCGGCCACCGTCGATCCAGATCGTCGGGCTCGACGGACACGTGCTGGCGACGCGGGGCGAGATGGGCGGTGCGGCGGTCTCGATCAAGGATCTGCCGGGCTACCTGCCGCAGGCCTTCATCGCCATCGAGGACCGGCGGTTCTACTCGCATCACGGCGTCGACCCGATAGGCATCGCCCGCGCGGTCGTTGCCAACCTGCTGCGCCGCGGTCTCTCCCAGGGCGGCTCGACCCTGACCCAGCAACTCGCCAAGAATCTCTTTCTCACCCAGGAGCGCACCCTCGAGCGCAAGCTCCAGGAGCTCGTCCTGGCGTTCTGGCTGGAGCGCAAGTTCACCAAGACGCAGATCCTCGAGCTCTATCTCAACCGGGTCTATTTCGGCTCCGGCGCCTACGGGGTCGAGGCGGCGGCGCAGCGCTACTTCGGCAAACCGGCGCGCCAGGTCACGCTGGCCGAGGCCGCCCTCCTTGCCGGCCTCGTCAAATCGCCGTCACGGCTCGCGCCGACGCGCAACCCGGACGGCGCCGAGCGGCGGGCCCAGGTCACGCTCATCGCGATGGCGGACGCAGGCTTCATCTCCGACGAGCTGGCGAAGGGCGCGATCGCCCACCAGCCGCGAATTCTCAAGCAGCGGCCGGGCGGCTCCGGCAACTACGTCGCCGATTGGGTCATGGACGTCCTCAACGACCTCGTCGGCCTGGTCGAGCAGGACATCACGGTCGAGACCACGATCGACCGCACCCTGCAGAGCGCAGCCGAGCGCGCGCTGGTCGACGAGCTCGCGCAGAAGGGCGACAAATACGGGGTCGGCCAGGGGGCGATCGTCGC
>JBEKZK010000532.1:0-4236 GCA_049509935.1 Xanthobacteraceae bacterium
AGTTGCGCACCGCGAGCCAGTACAAGACCGTCGTCGTCAAGGCGGCGAATGGCACCGTGGTGCGGCTCACCGACATCGCCAAGGTCGAGGACGGCGTCAAGAACAAGCTGTCCGCCGCCTGGTTCAACAACAAGCCGTCGGTGCTGCTGATCGTCACCCGGCAGGCCAATGCCAACGTGCTCGACACCGTCGACCGCATCAACAACCTGATCGTCGATCTCAAGCGCTTCATCCCGCCCAGCGTCAAGATTTCGACGCTGGCGGACCGCACCCTGACGATCCGCGCCAGCGTCCACGACATGCAGGTCACGCTTGGGCTCTCGGTCGTCCTGGTGATGTTCGTGGTCTATCTTTTTCTCCGCCGCCCGACGCCGACGCTGGCCGCCGGCGTGACGGTTCCGCTGTCGCTCGCCGGGACCTGCGCACTGATGTGGGTCGCGGGATTCTCCATCGACAACCTGTCGCTGATGGCGCTCGCGGTGTCGGTCGGCTTCGTGGTCGACGACGCCATCGTCATGATCGAGAACATGTTCCGCAACCTCGAGAGCGGGCTGACGCCGATGCAGGCGGCAATCGAGGGCGCCAGGCAGATCGGTTTCACGGTGGTGTCGATCAGCATCTCGCTGATCGCCGCCTTCATTCCGCTGCTGTTCATGGGTGGCATCGTCGGGCGGCTGTTCCGCGAGTTCTCGCTCACCCTGGTGTTCGCCATCGCGGTCTCCACGGTGGTGTCGCTCACGGTGACGCCGATGGTGTGCGCGCACCTCGTGCGCCAGGGCCCGAGCCCGGACCGCACCTGGCTCGACCGCGCCGCCGAGGCGGTGCTCGGCGCCATGATCCGCTTCTACGCCCGCACCCTGGCGGCGGTGCTGCGCTGGCGCTGGCTCACGCTTCTGGTGATGGTCGCCACGGTGGCGCTCACCGTCAAGCTCTACATCATCGTGCCCAAGGGCTACTTCCCACAGGACGACACCGGGCTGCTGTTCGGCAGCACCGAGGCATCGACCGACGTCTCGTTCAAGGCGATGACCGAGATGCAGCAGCGTGCCGCGGCCATCGTGATGGCCGACGAGGCGGTCGCCGCCGTCGGGTCGTCGATCGGCACCTCGAACTACAATCCGTCGCCCAACCAGGGACGGCTGTTCATCAGCCTGAAGCCGCTCGCCGAGCGCAAGCTTCCCAGCGCCCGCGTCGTCGACCGGCTGCGCGCCAAGCTCAGCGCCGTCACCGGCATCAAGGTGTTCATGACGGTGGCGCAGGATCTGCGCACCGGCGCCCGGCAGAGCAAGGCGACCTATCAGTTCACCTTGTGGGACCCCGACCTCGACGAGCTCTCGACCTGGGTCCCGCGCGTCCTCGATGCGGTGCGCAAGGTGCCCGGCCTGGTCGACGTCAGCACCGACCGCGAGCAGGGCGGCCTGCAGGCCGACGTGGTGATCGACCGCACCGCGGCGGCGCAGATGTGCGTCCAGATCCAGGACATCGACAACGCGCTCAACGACGCCTTCTCGCAGCGCCAGGTCTCGGTGATCTACACCCAGCGCAACCAGTACCGGGTCGTCCTCGAGGTCGACCCCCGCT
Source organism: Xanthobacteraceae bacterium (assembly GCA_049509935.1). Taxonomy (GTDB): domain Bacteria; phylum Pseudomonadota; class Alphaproteobacteria; order Rhizobiales; family Xanthobacteraceae; genus AP-16. The sequence goes on from JBEKZK010000532.1 coordinate 1,582, forward strand.
TCCAGCTCGATCCCACCGACCTCGACCGCATCTACGTTCCGGCCACCACCGCGGCGACCGCCGCGGGCGCCAGCGGCTGCGGCAATCCGGGCGCGCTGGCGCTGCTCGGATCGTCCACCACGCTGACCGGGACGACGATCCGCGCCGGACAGTCCAGCGTCGCACCCAATCAGATCCCGCTGTCGGCGGTGGCGCACTTCGGGCGCTCGACCGCGCCGCTGGTGATCAACCACCAGTACCAGTTCCCGGCGGTGACCATCACCTACAACCTGACCGCCGACACCGGCATCCAGGCCGCTTCCGACGGCATCCTCAAGGCGGTCGCCGAGATCCATCCGCCGGATTCGCTGCACGCCGAGTTCGCCGGCGACGCCCAGGCCGCCGCGCAGTCCGGCGGCGCCATGATCGTCCTCATCTTCGCGGCGCTGGTCGCGGTCTATCTGGTGCTCGGCGTGCTCTACGAGAGCCTCGCCCATCCGCTCACCATCATCTCGACCCTGCCCTCCGCCGGCCTCGGTGCCCTGCTCGCGCTGCTGATCTTCAACACCGAGCTCACCGTCATCGCGGTCATCGGCATCGTGCTGCTGATCGGCATCGTGAAGAAGAACGGCATCATGCTGGTCGACTTCGCGCTCGAGGGCGAGCGCCAGCGCGGGCTCCCTCCGGAGCGCGCGATCTACGAGGCCTGCCTCGAACGGTTCCGGCCGATCCTGATGACCACGATGGCGGCCCTGCTCGGCGCCGTGCCGCTGGCAATCGCCACCGGCAACGGCTCGGAGCTCCGCCGCCCGCTCGGACTGACCATCATCGGCGGCCTCATCGTGTCGCAGGCGCTCACCCTGTACACGACACCGGTGATCTACCTGCTGCTCGACCGCCTGCACCAGCGCCTCGGCGGCGCCGGCCAGGTGGAGAAAGGCGCCCCCAAGGTGCCCCATGCGCACGGCCGGCTGTTCGGCCTGCGGGGCGCGGTGAGAAAGCCGCCGACCGACTGATTCGGGGCGCATCGCGGCCGCGGGTTCTTCCGGCGGACTACGGCGGAGGTCGGTAGATTCGCGGGATCGACTGGAATCTACAGGGGTTTACAGGCGGTTCTCCAGACAATGGACGTGCCGGAGGATCGGTTGTGCTCGGCGGGATCGAGGCCCATGGGCGGACGCACTGCCGCGGTCAACGAGTCCGCACATGGCGGCGCCCGCTTCGTTTTCGCGCTGCCGGTAGTCGTCACGGCCGCCCGAGCGCTCCTCGGCTTTTCGCAGCGCGAGATCACCTCCGAACCGCACGCCTCGAGCCAGTCCGGCAGGCCCGAGCAGGCGATTTCCTCCTGCTTGACGGTCACCTTCATCGGTCACTAGAAAATTCTGCTGCGTGCAGCCTCAAACTCGGAACAAACCGCCCGTGGAGTCAAAAAAATAACTAAAGAGTTTTGGCCCTGCCAACTCTATGATCGATGATGGATATACATCGTTGCCAACTCCAGGAGAGAAACAATGGCGCTCAAAGATATCATCGTTGAGACGCAAACTGATCTGCGCGCCAACCCCGATCACGCGCTCGCGACCTTTTCAGCCGACTCGCGTCAAGTCGAAGGTTTGCGAAGCGAAACCAAAATCCGCCAGTTTTCCGTGACGGTCGACGAACCTCCGAATCTCGGCGGAACCGACACCGGTCCGAATCCCGTCGAGTTTGTCCTTGCGGCGCTTGCCACATGCCAGGAAATCACTTACCGGGCCTACGCTACCGCGCTCGACATTCCGCTCGAGAGCGTCTCGGTCAAACTTGAAGGATCGCTGGATCTGCGCGGCTTCTTCGCGGTGAAGGACGGTGTTCGCGCCGGCTTCAAAGAAGTCCGTGGCATCGTCAATCTGAAAAGCAGTGCGCCAGCTGCCGATCTCGCCAAATTGAAGGACGTGGTCGACGCGCACTGCCCGGTCCTCGATATCCTGCGCGCGCCGGTGCCCGTGGACCTCAGGTTGGAAACCGAGCGAGCTACGCAAGCAGCCTGATGAGCCAGACGTTGGCTGGGATGGAGTGAAGCGAAATCCGGGGCCGCCGTCGCGCTGAATCTGGTGCCCACGGCGAGTCCAATCCCCAGAATCGCCGCGATGAAAGTGACTTCCCCATGGGCTTTGACGCGCGCGCTCAGGTCCTCATGAGATGAAATCGCGGGCTGCCGTCGGGCGCGAGCTCCGATGCCGCGCTATGCCTGGGGCTCGACCGCGAAGCCCGCGGGCGGCAGGCCGCGCTGAACGCGCTGCCACATCGTCAAGGTACGCGGCCTCGATCACCTACAACCTGACCGCCGACACCGGCATCCAGGCATCTGTCGTTCGCGGGATCAACTGGAATCTACAGGGGGTTACGGGCGGTTCTGCGGACAATGGACGTGCCGTCGGATCGGTTGCGCTCGGCGGGATCCTTCCGGGCCGGCGCCAAGAGCGGGTTTCCGCGACCGATCCGCGGGCCTGTGGACTTGCGACATTTTCGGGAATCTACAGGGATTTACAGGTGCTTCCTCGACCGAACGCCCCGCGTCGTGCCATCTCGCCGGCCGCCAATCGGCCGAACGCCCATGACATACGCCCCGCGCTCGCTTCGGCGTACTCCGACGAATCCTCCGACCCGGCGACACATTTATCACACGTTAGCGTGTGT
>JBEKZK010000533.1:0-4230 GCA_049509935.1 Xanthobacteraceae bacterium
GGCGGCCGGCCAGCTCGGCGGCGGGCTGGCGTGGCTCGCGATCTCCGGCGAGGACGCCCCCGACCTGGTGGCGTCGGCGCCGGTGCCCTCGCGCCTGGTGATGCGCGCCAAGATCGAAGCCGTGCTGGGATGCATTGCGCTCGTCTTTGCGCCGTTCATCGTCGCGCTGGCGCTGGCCTCGGCGGCGCATGCGCTGGTGGCCGCCGTCGGCATCGCGATCAGCGCCGGCTCGGCGAGCCGGATTCAGCTCTGGTTCCGCGCCCAGGCCCGCCGAAGCCAGTTCCGTCGACGCCACACCTCCTCGCGCATCGCGACCTTCGCGGAAGCATTCTCGTCGATCGCCTGGGCAGCCACCGCCGGCCTTGCCTCGGCGGGCAGCATCGTGGCGCTGATCACCGCCGCGGCGGCGCTCGCCATCATGCTCGGCGTGCGACTGCTGAGCCCGGCCGTCGCCGCGCCGTGAAAGTTTGGCATTGGTGTGGCGGCCATCCGCAAAACCCAGCGGACATGCGGGGTCGCGACCTGTCGAGGCATCGGAGATTCCGCCACATTCAGCAGCAAGAGTGACGCCTTGTCTGGAGGAAGTGCGTATGGGTCCCGAGACATTCCGCAGTCACGCCGACGAGTGCAAGCGCCTGGCAAAAAGGGCAGACGATCCCGAATACAAGTCGCTGCTGCTCAGCATGGCCCAGACCTGGGTGGTGCTGGCGGATTCGGCCGAGAAGGTGCAGATGCTGATCGAGGAGCGCGAAGCGCGTCTCACCATTCAGTAACCAACGGCTGCGGAACATTCGCCACAGCTTCGCATACATTACGGTCTGAGGATCGCGGACTTGCAGAAACGGCGGGCCCGGCGCCGATTCCGATTGGCCGCCGTGACGCGCCCAATCTTCCGGCGCGCTCGAACTTGCCGGGGCATCCACGTCCCCCGGGACGAAGTGCCCGGGGGACGGCATGACGACCGGGAAGCGCCGTGGCCGCCGTCTACTGGGTGGTGGCCGCCGGCTTGCGCGCCGTATCGATTGCAACTTTCCACTTGGACACGCTTTCGACCATGATCTTGGTCGAGCTGATCGCCGACTGGCTCATCTGCGCGTAGCCGGTGATCTCGCGCTGGACGCGCTGACCTTCGTTGAGCAGGAAATCCCGCAGGTTGGTCAGCTCGGTGATGAGCCGCTCGATCTCCTTCACGGAACCGCCCGAGACGCGGTCGATCAGCGAATTGACGTGGCTGACGGCGGGATCGCCGTTCGGGTCAACCAGCTGCGGGCGCCTCAACGGCGCTACATCCCGGCGGATCAGCTCGCTGAGCTCTCCCTCGACTTTATCGACGGCCGGTGTCTCGTCGCCGTTCTTCCCAGGTCGGATCACGTTCATACAAGCACTCCCACTACGCCGCCCAAATGCTGCATCACCAGTCGGACATGCGAATTTGACGAATTGACGGCGGGACGGCGGCCTGCGAAGCAAATCGGCTGATTGCGCAAATTGGCGGCGCTCGGACATGCAATCGAACATCAGTGTGACTGCAGGTTGTTCAGGTAAGACACAGGTACGACACCTGCCGCCTTGCCGTCGTGATCCTTCTGTTCCATCCTCGACGGTGCCGCCACCGGAGAGATTTTCGTCTTGACGCCGACCAGGCCCGGTCACGACCTCTGGAGCGACCCGACGGACAACTTCCGGATCTTCCGGATCGGGTCCGGCTGGCGTGCAGCCATCCCGCCCGTCGGTGGGGCATGCCCGTGACGGGCGCCTGCGTCCGTCTTCGCCGGTCACCGCGGCGAGCCGTGCCTGCTTCGTCGAGGCAGGTCGCCTCGCCGTCGCGGCTGCTCGGCATGAGCCTCGCCTGCCTGGCGGCGATGATCGGCGCGCCGTCGGCCGGCGCGGCGGACGCGTCGGGGTGCCGCGAGCTCGAGCGCCAGCATGAGATCGTCGGACCGGCGGTCACATCGGTCGAGATCAGCCTCATGCTGTTTCGGGCAGCCGACAAGGGCTGCGAGGTGCTGGCGCGCCGCCTGCTCGCTGACCGCGCCTCGGTGCTGTCGCGCGATCGCGACGGCGCGATGGCGCTTGCCCGCGCGGCGCGGTCCGGACACACGGCGCTGGCCGGCCTGCTGCTCGAGGCCGGTGCGCCGATCGACGCACGAGACATCGCGGGCTCCACGGCGCTCGCCGCCGCGGCCGAGAACGATCGCATCGCCATCGTCCGCCTGCTGCTGGACAAGGGCGCCGATCCCAACATTCCGGGCCGCACCGGCGTGACGCCGCTGGCGGCGGCGGCATTCCGCGGCAATCGGGCGGCGGTCGACGGCCTGCTGGCCCACGGGGCGGACGCAACGATCGCCGACCGCACCGGCAAGGCGCCGATCGTCTATGCGGCCGCGATGGGATTTGTCGGAATCGTCGGGCGACTGCTCGACGCCGGAGTCGACGTCAATGCGCGCTATGGCAACGATCTCACCGCGCTCATGTGGGCAGCCGGTCACGACGACGGCGCGGGGGTGCGCGACGTCGAGGCGGTGATCAACCTGCTGCTCGACCGCGGCGCCAAAATCGATGCCGTCGACAATCGCGGCCGTACCGCCCTGATGATCGCCTCCGAGAACCGCCACACCGAGCTGGTCGATCTGCTGCTGCGCCGCGGCGCCGACGCGACCTTGCGCGACCGCGACGGCAAGACCGCGGGCGATCTCGCGGTCGCCGGGGATCAGTAGTCGGCGATCGGGAAATGCTCTACCGGCCGGCGAGGAAATCCGCCATGGCGACCAGATCGTCCACGGACGTCGCGATCATCAGATCCGACATGCCGGGATTGTTGCCGCGCTTGCGCGTGCGGAAATCCATCATCGACTGCAACAGATAGTCGCGGGACTGCCCGGAGAGCCGCGGCTGGGTGCCGGTTCCCTGATATTCGCCGAGGTGGCACCCGGTGCAGCCGACCGACGAATTGGCGCGCAAGGCCCGCGCCGTGACCGCGTCGGAGGCGGCCGGCTGGCGCAGGTCGGGCCACGGCTGCTGAGCAAAATGTTCGGCCAGCGCCAGCATGTCGACGCGCTCCAGCGCTTCGGCGATCGGCGACATCACGTCGTTCTTGCGGTCGCCGCGCTTGTAGTCGCGCAGCTGCAGATAGAGATAGCCCTCCTGCTGACCGGAGATCACTGGAATGAGCTTGTCCGCCGGCACGCCGTTCTGGCCGTGGCAGGCGACGCACAGCTGGACCTGGTCCGACAGCGTGTCGGCGCGCGGCGCCACGGCGAACGCCTGCGCCACCAGAGCCAGGACGATCGCGATGATCCCGGTGCGCCGTGAGCCTGATCGCATCCGTGTCACTGTGCAAAAAGAGACGGGACCAGACCCGGCCCCGTCCTCGATCGTCACCGGCCGGGCGCTGTGGCGCCCGACCCCCCCGGGTGAACGTGCTGCTCGCGCGTCTCCCGTTCCCGGATCGGCTCAATCCGCCGTAAACGCGATAATGCTGTTGCCGCGCTTGTAGTCGAGCTGGACGTTGCCGCCGGCCGCGACCACGACATACTGCTTGCCCTCGACCGAGTACGACGACGGCGGCGCGTTGACGCCGGCGCCGGCCTGGAAGCTCCACAGCACCGATCCGGTATCGGCGTCATAGGCCTTGAACCAGCCGTTGCCCTCGCCGGTGAACACCAGACCGCCAGCGGTCGCCAGAATGCCACCGATCATCGGCTGCGGGGTCTTCACCTGCCAGCGGATCTTGCCGGTGTTGTAGTCCACCGCCGTGACATTGCCCCATTGCTCTTCCGTCGGGATCACCTTGAAGGCGCCGCCCAGCCACAGCTTGCCCTTCGGATAGGGCGAGTTCTCGACGTGATAGGTCATCGGCTGGTGCAGGTTGATCGCGTAGGCGAGCCCCAGATGCGGGTTCACGGCGATCGGCGACCATTCGACGCCGCCATTGGCGCCGGGCAGCATCCGGGCGCCGTCCTTGGTCGGCAGCACCCACATGTTCTCCTGCGGCACCATCGCCTCGGAGAAGCGGATGAGGCTGCAGTCGTTCCGGTTGTGCACGTAGATGTGCCCGGACTTGCCGGCATGGAGCACCCCGGGCACGACCTTGCCGTCGCGGTCCTTGACGTCGACCAGGACCGTCGGGCTCACCGCGTCGAGGTCCCAGACATCGTGGGCGATGTACTGGAAGTGACAGGCGTACTGGCCGGTGTCGAGGTTCAACGAGACCAGCGAGTCGGTGTAGAG
>JBEKZK010000534.1:0-4226 GCA_049509935.1 Xanthobacteraceae bacterium
TCCATCGAAGAACATCATCGAGAACGCCGTCAACTCGAAGGACCACACCACCCTCGTCGCGGCCGTCAAGGCGGCCGGACTGGTCGACACGCTGTCCGGGCCGGGGCCGTTCACGGTCTTCGCACCGACCAACGAGGCCTTCGAGATGCTGCCGAAAGGCACGGTCGAGTCGCTGCTGAAGCCGGAGAACAAGGACAAGCTGGTGAAGATCCTCACCTATCACGTCGTCAAGGCGAACGCACTGGCGCCCGCGATCATGAAGATGGTCAAGGACGACGGCGGACGGCACATGGTGACGACGGTCGCCGGCAACAAGCTCGCCATCACCGTCAAGGGCGGCAAGATCATGATCGAGGACGAGAGCGGCGATACCGCCACCGTCACGATCGCCGACGTCAGACAGTCGAACGGCGTGATCCACGTGATCGATCGGGTGCTCCTGCCGAAGTAATCCGGGACGCTGGAACGCACCGAGCAGCGAAGCATGTCCCGTTCATGGTTGCGACGGGACATGCTCCATGACGTTCGACGCGTTCTCGATGCAGTGGAGTGGCCTCGACCGCAAGACGGCTGAGGGACTCGGGACCGACGGCGTGTTCTATCTCGTGACCGGCCGCTACGCGGCCGACAGCGTCAAGCGTGGCGACATCTTTCTCGAAGCGGTGGGCGCGGCGCTGGTATTCCTGATCGACTGGAACAAGGCGCGCAAGGTGCTGCGCGCATGGGTCGCCAAGGATGACGCCAACCGGATTCCCGATTGACCGGATCGAGGCGGAGCTCGTCCGCCACCTGGAACGCGTCGACAGCGCGCTGCTGGCGGTGGTCGTCCGGCAGGCCGGCCTTGCGCGCGACATCGCAGCCACGATCGCGCATCACACCCGACGCCGAGCTGGCCGAGGTCGAGCGTTGGCGTCGGGCCGGCGCAAGGCTCGAGCCGGCGGCGAGGTGACTCGCGGGACGCTGATCCGCGTCAACGTGGCGGCGCCGCCGATGGATGCGCGGCGATCGGCGATGCAAAGCCCGCCGGGGATGTTCATTTGGTCGCCGACATCATCCAACTGGCGAGTGGCATGGACATCGACGGCGGCGAGAGCCGGCCGGCGATCGCCAGGACCTTGTTGAGCAGGCCGGTGACCACCACCCGCCGACCGGCCCGCAGACCCCGATAGCCGACGCGTGCGACATCGCTCGCGCTCATCACCGGCCATACGGAGCCCCTGAACAACATCGTGCCGGCGACGCTTGAGACCTGGGCGAACTCCGTTTCCGTGGCGCCAGGGCACAGCGTGGTCACGGTGACGCCGGTGCCTTGCAGCTCGTAGGCGATCGCCTCGCCGAAACTGAGCACGTAGGCCTTGCTCGCACAATACACGGCCATTTGCGGACCGGGCTGGAACGCGCCGGTGGAGGCGACCAGCATGATCTTGCCGCGGCGCCTGGACACCATCCCGGGAAGCAGCATCCGGGTCAATTCGGTTACCGCCATGACGTCGACCTGCAACATCTCACTGACTTTCAGCGCGTCCGACTGGTCGAACCGGCCGTTGGCGCCGAAACCGGCCGCATTGATCAGCACGTCGACGACGAGGCCACGCGCGTCGATATCCTGGACCAGACCGGCGGCCGCCCCGGGTTTGCCGAGATCCACGGCGATGACGGCGGAGCTGGCGCCGTCAGCCTTGAGCGCCTCGGCCAGCGCGTGCATCGGCTCGACACGCCGGGCGGCAAGGATCAGGTCATGACCGTCCTTGGCTAATTCGCGCGCCAAGCTTGCACCGATGCCGCTCGACGCACCGGTCACGAGAGCGAGGGGGCGGGCGCTGGTTGTCATGGCTCCGGACCTCCACCTATCTGGAGATCGGCGGTGGCGCGGGCGGGATGCCAATGTGCATCGGCTGCCCGACGAACATTGAGAGCACCACCATGATCGCCACCAGCACGATGAGACCCTGAACGACCCGCCGCATGTTCGCGGGCATCGCCGAGAGCTGCTCGACGACGTACCATAGGATAATCCCCGCAATGGCGATCTCAGCGATCGACACGACCGTCGGGATGAAGTTCATGACCGGCTCCTTTGCGCGACGCTGCGAGCTATGGTGGGCGGTGGAGAGCCTGAGCTGCCGACACGTAGGGTGGCCAAAGCGAAGCGTGCCCAAGCTGCAAATCCACCGCACAGGGCGCCGACGGCAGGCAAGGCGCAAAGAGCGCCCATAGCCCGCGAAGACCGGCGCTAACGCCCTTTTGTGCCCACCGTACCACATGCGCGCACGAATGCGCGGATCTTGCGCTATCGAGCCAGATCAGGTCGAAGCCCGCGGCCTTGAGCGGCGGCCGGATGATCGGCGCCGTCATCGGGATGATGGAGACCGGCGGCAGGAAGAAGCCGAGCACCACGACGAACAGCAGGATGGCCGGCGAGCAGCACCCCGCGCGAGAGCTGGAGCGCGACGATCCACTGCGCGGTCGACTGGCTGATGTGCAGGTAGCTCATCAGGATCACGAACTGTGGCGATCGACGGCGGCAGGAGGATGCCGAGCGTGCCGCCCGCGGCAATGATGCCGGCTGCGAGCCGTCGCCGCAAGCCGGCCTGCCCAGCGACGATCGGGCCCGTCAGCCGGACCGCCGCCGGCGCGCCGGCGCGCTTGCCAAGATAGTAACGCACGTTATAATATAGCTAGTGAAGGTGAGGCGCGATGCAGGCGGGATTTGACAACGATTTCATGTTTCTGCTGTACGACGTGGCGCGGCTGATGCGTACCCGGGCCGATCAGCGCGCCCGCATGCGGGGAATGACGCGGGCCCAGTGGGTGATCCTGGCTCGGCTCGAGCGCCAGCCCGGAATGTCGCAGAACGAGATGGCAGCGGTGGTCGAGGTCGAGCCGATCACGATTGCGCGACTGGTCGACCGCCTGGAGGCCCGCGGACTGGTCGAGCGCAAGTCCGACCCGAAGGACCGGCGGGTATGGCGGCTGCACCTGACGCCGGCGGCGACGCCGATCCTGAAGGACATCAAGAAATATCGCGTCGAGTTGCACGAGCTGATCACCGGCGGGATCGACCCCGTCACTCTCCTGGCCCTGACCGAGGGCCTGAAGCGCATGAAATCCAACCTCGCGAATGATTCCCGCGAGGTGGAAAAAGCCGTCTGAGGAACCGAGGAAACCCGCCGGGGAAACCCGCCAAGGAAATCCGAAATGTCCGGGACCGACACCGGAATCGCCAAACAAGCTCGCGGTCAACCCCATGCTTGAACGAACGATCCAGCTGGAGCGTCCGGCCGCGTGGCGCCGCCTTTCGCGGCGCACCGTCCGCCTGTCGCTGATGCTCGGCGGGATCATCGTGGTTGCGGTCGCGGCCGGGGGCTTCTGGCTGCGCGGCGGACGCTACGTGTCGGCCGACGACGCCTACGTGCGCGCCGCCAAGCTGATGGTGACGACCGACGTGTCGGGGCTGGTCACTTCGGTCGAAGTTCACGAGGGCCAGGTGGTGAAGACCGGCGACGTGCTGTTCCGCGTCGATCCCACCCAGTTCCAGATCGCGGTCGACAACGCCACGGCCCAGCTCGCCCAGGTCGCCACGACGATCGCGGCGATGAAGCAGGACTACCACCGCATGCTGAGCGACATCGATGCCCAGCAGTCCCAGGTCGAGCTCGACCAGGCGAACTACGACCGCCAGGAGTCGCTGCTGCGGACCAATGTCGCCTCCAAGGCCAACTACGATCAGGCGAGGTTCACCCTGGCGGCCGACCGCAACAGATTGCAATCGCTCAAGGCTCAGGCCCTGGTGCAGCTGGCGCGGCTGACGGGCAATGCCGACCTGCCGGTGGAGGAGCATCCGCAGTACCGGCAGGCCAAGGCCCAGCTCGACGAAGCGCAGCGCCAGCTCGACCACGCGACCGTGCGCGCCCCCTTCGACGGCATCGCCACACAGGTCGACAGCCTGCAGCCCGGCACCTACCTGGTGTCGCAGACCGCGGCGCTCACCAACACCGGGGCGATCGGCCTGGTATCGACCGATCACGTGTGGATCGACGCCAACGTGAAGGAGACCGACCTCACCCACGTGAAGCCCGGCGACCACGTCGACATCTCGGTCGATACCTATTCGGGGCGCAACTGGACCGGAACGGTCGACACCATCAGCCCGGCGGCCGGATCGGAGTTCTCGATCCTGCCGGCGCAGAACGCTAGCGGCAACTGGGTCAAGGTGGTGCAGCGCA
>JBEKZK010000535.1:0-4220 GCA_049509935.1 Xanthobacteraceae bacterium
AGCGGTCGCGGTAAGCGTCCAGCACGACGGCCAGCACGATCACGGTGCCGATCACGATCGGCTTGAAGTTGTCGCCGATGCCGAACAGCTTTACGAAGATGAAGCGGCCGAACCCGGTGAGCATGCCCAGGGTCACGATGAACGACGGCACTTTCCACTGCTCGCACACGAATCCGCTGGGCGCGCCTCAGGCCGCCGCCTTGCAGCCGGCGACTTCCCCCAGGTCGGGATAGTAGCGCGCCGTCATCCGCCCGACATAGCGCTTGAGATTGTCGTGGCGTTCGGCGGCCGCGCGGCGCGGAGTCTCGAAAACCGGGCACAGCGCGCCGGCCACGAAGGCGAACATCGCCGCGTCCACGCCGGTCGGCTCGTCGCCGAAGAAGTACCGCTTCGTCCCCAGGAAGATGGCGATCGAATCGATCGAACGGTTCGCCAGCGCGGTGATCTCGTCCGGCGAATGGCGGCCCATTCCGTGCGCCTTGAGGTTCTTGCCGATCTTGCGCCGGATCACCGCGATCACCAGCGGGCGGAGCGGTGCCGGCACGACCTTGAAGAAGGCGGCCGGTCCGCGGGCGAAGTTCGCGTCGTCCATCCAGCGGGCATCGAGGATTGCCCAATACAGCTGATCCTCTGCCATCTTCTCGAATGCCCAGGCGATTGCCTTCTGCTCCGGCGAGAGGCCGGCGTCGAAGGCGATCCCGTGCTTGCGCTCGAGGTGCCAGCGGATCAGCGTCGAGTCGGCAACGATCTCGCCGTCATCCTCGATATAGGGAACCTTTCCCTTCGGCGCCTTGGCGAGCCCGGACGGGTCCACCCGATAGGGCAGGCCGGACATTTTCAGCAGCACCTCCGTCTTCATGACGAACGGGCTGGCATCGGGCAGTCCCAGACCGGGACCGAATCCATGCAGCGTGATCATCATTGTCTCCGGGTGGCCTGCCAGATCCGCGACGGGGTCGCCGGTCCGTCGAAGCCGGTTACGCCGATGGTCGCCAGAGCGTCAAGGATGGCGTTGGTGATGGCCGGATATGCGGCGATCGCGCCGCCTTCGCCGCAGCCCTTGACCCCCAACGGGTTGGTCGTGCAGCGGGTGGCGTTGCAGCCGATGTCGAACGACGGCAGGTCGTCGGCACGCGGCAGCGCGTAGTCCATGAACGAGCCGGCGAGCAGCTGACCCGACGGCGCATCGTAGACCGCCTGCTCCAGCAGGGCCTGGCCCGCGCCCTGGGCAATCGCGCCATGGACCTGGCCGGCGGCGATCATCGGATTGACCAGCACGCCATAGTCGTCGACCGCCGTATAGCGGGAGAGCACGACCTCGCCGGTGTCGCGATCGATCTCGACCTCGACCACATGGGCTCCGTTGGGAAAGGTCAGCGCATCTCGCGTCCAGCCGTGGAAGGTGTCGAGCGGCGCGCCGGCGTCCCGCGCCATGTCGGCGACGTCAAGCAGCCCGACCGATCGATCCGTGCCGGCGACGACGAAGCGGCCGTCGGCGAACCGGATGTCTGCTTCCGCCGCCTCCAGGGCATTCGCCGCGATGCGAGCTCCCTTGGCGATGATGGCGTCCGACGCCCGCCAGATCGCCGTGCCGCCCATGTAGGTCGACCGCGAGCTGCCGTGGCCGCCGCCCGCCGGGATCAGATCGGTGTCGCCCTGGCGCAGGCGAATCCGGTCGTTGCGAAGGCCGAGGCGATCGACCAGGATTTGCGGGAAGGTCGTCTCGTGGCCTTGCCCGATGGTCTGCGTGCCGGTGATCAGCGACACCGTTCCGTCGGTCTCGAACCGGATGTCGACGTTCTCGTGCGGCGGCCCTCCGGTCCCCTTGATGTGATAGGCGAATCCCAAGCCGCGCAGCCGTCCGCGCGCTTCGCTCGCGAGGCGGCGGGCGGGGAATCCGGCCACGTCCGCCCGGGCCAGCGCACGGTCGAAGGTCTCGCCGAATGTGCCGCTGTCCACGGTGAAGCCGAAGGCGTTGGTGATCGGCATCGCGTCGGCCGGGAACATGTTGGCCCGCCTCAGGGCGACGCGGTCGAAGCCGCATTGCCGGGCAGCGGCATCGATCAGGCGCTCCATGATGTTGACCGATTCGGCGAAGCCGGGGCCGCGGGTGACACCGATCGGCGCGGTGTTCGTCAGGACGGCGGCAATGGACAGATCGATGGCCGGGATGGCGTAGACCGTTCCGGGCAGATGGACATAATTGGACGTCTGCACCGCGCCGGTGGCCCCGGACAGATACGCCCCGACATTTGCCACGCTGAAGACGCGCAGTGCCAGAAAGCGGCCCTCGGCGTCGAGCGCCAGCGCGGCCTCGGCCTGATGATCGCGTGCCTGATGGTCGGAAAGAAAGCCCTCGCTGCGGGTCGCAATCCATTTCACCGGTCGGCCGACACGCCGGGCCGCCCACAACACGAGCGCATGCTCCGCATAGGCGAAGTTCTTGGCGCCGAAGCCGCCGCCGACATCCGGAGCGACGAGCCGCACCGACGCCGGAGGCACGCCCAGCGCCCGGGCAACGTGGTCCCGGTTGATATGGATGTTCTGACTCGACACATGCAGGGTGTAGCGTCGATCGCGTGCCTCATAGGCGCCGACGGCGCCCCGCGGCTCGATCGGGTTGGTGACCACCCGGTGGTTGTCGAGCCGAAGCCTGACGAGGTGCGCCGCCGTGGCGAACGCCGCGTCGACGGCGGCAGCATCGCCGGTTCGCCACTCGAAGCAGACATTGCCCGCCACCTCGGCGGCAATCTCCGGCGCATCCGCGGCGCGCGCCGCGGCCGCGGTCGTGACCGCCGGCAATGACGCATAGGTCACGATGACCTGCTCGGCGGCGTCGAGCGCGCGGTCTCGGGTATCCGCCACGATCAGCGCGACCGGCTCGCCGACATGGCGGACCTTGCCGACGGCCAGCAGCGGCTGCGGCGCGAACGCGAACGGCGCGCCGGTCTGGACATTGGCTTCCACGTAGGGCCGCAGCGCAAGAAGCCCGTCGGACCGGGCGTCCGCGGCGGTCAGTACCGCGAGCACGCCCGGCGCCGCGCGCGCCGCTTCGGCGTCGATGCCTTCGATCAGCGCATGCGCGTGCGGCGAGCGCAGGACCACGGCGTGGGCCACCTCCTCGAAGGCGAGATCATCGAGATAGACCCCGCTGCCGGTGACGAAGCGCGCGTCCTCCCGGCGCTTGGGCGCATCGCCGATGCCCGATCGATCGTTCACCATCGTATCTCCTTCAGACTCGCGGGACGATCAGGGCCTCATCGGGAGCGCCGGCAGCGGCGATCAGGCAACGGCCGTCGACGAGGCGCACCCGCCCGGCCGCCAGCAGCGACAGCGCCAGCGGATAGATGCGGTGCTCGAGCGCGAGCACCCGTCCGGCCAGCATCTCGACGGTGTCGTCATCGCGCACCGCGATGGCCGCCTGGGCGATGATCGGACCGGCATCGCTCTCCGGCACGACCAGGTGCACGGTCGCGCCGTGAATCTTCACCCCGGCCTCGATCGCACGCCGATGGGTGTCGAGACCCTTGAAGCTCGGCAGCAGCGCCGGGTGGACGTTGAGCATGCGCCCCGCCCATTGCCCGACGAACCATGGCGTGAACAGCCGCATGAACCCCGCGAGGCAAACGATCTCGATCCGCTGCGACGCGATCTCCGCCTGCAGCGCGCGCTCGAATGCCTCGCGATCCCGACCGTATGCGGTGTGATCGACGACCATCGTCGGAATTCCGCTCGCCCGCGCCAATTCCAGGCCGGTCGCATCGGGCCGGTTGGAGACGACCAATGCGATCTCCGCCGGGTAGGCCGGGTCCTGCGCCGCGGTGGTCAGCGCCGCCATGTTCGATCCGCGGCCGGAGATCAGGATGGCGGCGCGCCGGCGCGACATCGCGGGCCTCGTCCTCGCTCTTCCGGGTGACGCCGGGTTGACTCCCGTCACTGCCGCGGGTCCTACGTCCGAATCGCGCGACGTGCAACGGTGGCCGCCCTTCCGCGCTTGGCAACGCGGTCCGGCAAGGCTATGTGCGGAGACGTTCAACCGGGGCTTGACTTGAGTATCCCCAACCTCATCACGCTGGCGCGCATTCTGTCGGTCCCGATCATGGTGTGGGCGATCGCGTCGGGCGAGATGCTGTTTGCGTTCGTGCTGTTCGCTGTCGCCGGGATCAGCGATGCGGTCGACGGCTTTCTCGCCAAGCGCTTCGGCATGGCGAGCGAGCTCG
>JBEKZK010000536.1:0-4220 GCA_049509935.1 Xanthobacteraceae bacterium
CTGCCGGGCGGCGCAGTTGCCGATGCCACCCCAACCCTCGATTTGCCGCACATTCGCGCGTGGCACGAACCTTGCGGTGCGCTTGCGGTACGACTGTGGGCGGCACCGCAGCGTGAGGGCCGCAACGGTCATCGGGAGACCTCGTCATGGGATCATTGGACGCGATTGCCACGGCCGTCTCCGGCCTGCTGGCGCAGTCGAGCGCGCTGCAGAATATTTCGGGAAATATCGCCAATGTGTCGACGACTGCCTTCAAGTCGACGAATACGAGCTTCCAGGATTTCATGGACGCCGGTAAGCCCCAGCAGGTCTCCGGTTTCGTGCAGGGGATTTCGACCTCTACCAACACCCTTCAGGGCACGGTCCAGACCTCCACGGTCGGCACCAATATGGCGATCAACGGAGACGGCTACTTCACGGTGGAAAAGCCATCGAGCGTGAGCAGCACGGGCCAGCCGATCTTCGACGGCAGTCAGGTATATACCCGGCGCGGCGACTTCCAGCCGGACGCCAACGGGTATCTGGTCAACGGCGCCGGATATTATCTCATGGGGTCTCCGGTCAACCCGGCCACCGGCCAGGCGACCGGGGGAGCGCCGCAACTCCTGCAGTTCGGCGTCGGGACGATCCAGGCGGCGCAGGCGACGACCCAGATCCAATACAGCGCCAATCTCGCATCCCAGGGCGCGAGTGCGACCGCCTCGGGGCTGCTCGATCCGGCGGGCTTCGAGGCCAACCCGATAGCAGGGGCGGCGCCGCAGGCCGCGGTGATCGGCACCGGTGCAACGCTGTCGCCCGACGCGGTCGCCGTCGCGACCGGGTCGGCGAATATCTCCGCCCTGCCGGTCGGGGGAGTGGGCGGAACGCTGCAGATCAACGGCAGCAATATCGGCGTTGCTGCCACCGACAGCGCCGCCACCATCGTGACCAACATCAATGCGCAGACCGGCACGACCGGCGTCACGGCGACGCTCAACGCATCCAATCAGCTCGTCCTCACCGGCGTCAACGCGACCACCAACGTGGCGGTCGGCGCCGGCAGCAGCGCGGCCGTGCTGGGTCAGCTCGGCCTCGCCGCCGGAACCACCAATGCGACCAACCTTCTGACCCAGAACGCGGTGTCGCCCGGCCAGACGCTGACCTTCCAGGTCGGCGCCAACCCGGCGCTGACCGTGACGTTCGGCACCGGGGTCGGGCAGGTGCAGACGCTGGCTCAGCTCAACACCGCCTTGGGCGCGCTCGCCGGCGGCGCGGCATCGGCGAATGCAGCCAACGGAAACATCAGCGTCGCCGCCGGCAGCCCGACCGCCCAGATCACCGTCGGAGGCAGTGCGACGGCATCGGTGTTCGGCATTCAAAATTCCCTGGCGCTGCCGGCCAACGGGACCGTGGTGGGCAATGACGTGTCCACCTTTCTCAACCAATCACTGCCCGGCGGATCGGTGACCGGCTATGACGCCGCGGGGACGCCGGTGAACGTTCAGCTGCAATGGGCGAAGGTCGCCGGCGCGCCGGGCGGCGCCGGCACCTGGAACCTGTTCTATCAGACCAACGCGAGCGCCACCGGAACCCAGGCGGCCTGGCAGAACGTGGGCACCAATTTCACGTTCTCGTCCAGCGGCCAGATGAGCCCTCAGATCAGCAGCCTGCCGATCAGCAACCTGACGGTGAACGGCGACTCGCTCGGCACCGTCACGCTCAATTTCGGCACCGGCGGACTAACTCAGTTCGCCGACCCGAGCGGCAGCGTGCAGGTCACCCAGCTGTCGCAGAACGGCGCGCAGGCGGGCAGCCTGAAAACCCTGTCGATCGGCTCGCAGGGCCAGGTCGAGGGAACCTTCACCAACGGCAGGACCACCGAGCTCGCGGCAGTTCCTCTGGTCAGCTTCCGCGGCGAGAGCTTTCTGCAGCAGGGCGACGGCGGCACCGTCACCCCCACGGCGGAGTCCGGCGCGGCGGTGCAGGGAGCAAGCGGCACGATCGTCGGCAACGCGCTCGAAGCCTCGAACACCAGCATCGAAGGCCAGTTCACCACGATGATCATGACGCAGCAGGCCTACTCGGCGATCACCAAGGTGGTCACCACCAGCGACCAGATGCTGGCGACCGTGACGAACTGGGTGACATGATCGGGCACCGACGACGCCCGTTGATCGCACGCCCGTTGATCGCGGCGCCGAGCCCGGGCCGCCGGATTCTCGGTCCGAGGATCATCCGGCGCGGGGAAGACACCGCAGCAGGAGCGCAATCAACCCATGATCAGCTTGGCGATCGAATAGACGACCCCGCACGTCATCAATACCAGTATCGCCCAGACCAGATAGTCGATCTGTCGCTTGAAGTCCGATACGGCCCGCGACACGGCGGGTGACCGCTTCAATGGCCCCATGAAGATGGACCGCAGGAAGAGGACGACCGGCAAGGCGGCGAGGATGAGCGCGATCAGCTTGTACATGGCACCATGGTCCCGTCCGCTCCCAGCCCCCGGTCGATGACGGCGGATGCAGCCCCGATGTAGCCCGCATGAAGCGAAGCGGAATGCGGGAGCATTTCTTCGGCGCGCTACCCGGATTGCGCCACAGCCCGTCGAAGACGGGCGCCCTGATGGGTCCAAGGCTCAGACCGGCCGGTCCCCCTTCTCGACCTTCAGCGCGCGGTTGTCGACCCCGGGCAGCATTTTCGCCGGATCGCGGGTGACGACGACGTCGAGCACGGTCGGGCTCGAGGTGTTCTCCAGCCCTTCACGGATCGCGGCGCCGAGCTTTGCCGGATCCTCGACCCGGATGCCGCGGCAGCCCATCGCGCGGGCGATCGCCGCGTAGTCCATCTCGACGAGGTCGGAGGACTGGTAGTTGCCGCTGCCGAACACCGCGTGCTGCAGCGCCTTCACGTAGCCGGACGCCGCGTTGTTGAACACGCAGAGCACGAACGGCGCGCCGGCGCGGCGCGCGGTCTCCAGCTCGCCGATCGTCATGTTGAAGCCGCCGTCGCCGGTGAGCCCGACGACGCGGCGCCGTCCGGCGGCGAGCTGCGCGCCTAAGCTGCCGGGCACGCCGTAGCCGATCGACGCAAAGCCGCGGTCGGCGATGAAGTGGCGTCCGGCGCGCTTGGTGTCGAAGATGAGCCCGCCCCAGTGGCCGGCGAAGCCGCCGTCGGCGACCAGAATCGCGTCGTCCGGCATCAGCAGGTTGAGCTCGTCGATCAGCCGGCCGACGTTGATCGGCGTCTCGGTCGATTTCAGGCGGTCGGCGGCGTCGGCGGTCCATTGCGCCATGCGGGCCGGCACCGCGGCGCACCAGTCGCGGCGCCGCGCGCGGGCGGCGGCGCCGTCGCCGAGCGCGGCGGCGAGATCGTCGAGCCCGAGCCGGGCGTCGGCGGCGAGCGCCACCTCGGCGCGCGTGGTGCGGCCGATCTCCTCCGCCACGATGTCGACATGGATCAGCGGCCGGTCCGGCGGGATCAGGGCAAAACGTTTGGTCGCGATCTCTCCGAGCTTGCAGCCGACCACGATCAGCGCATCGGCCGCGGCGATGAGCTCGTTGGCGATGCGCGAGTAGCGCCCGAACAGCCCGGCCGACAGCGGGTGCGTGCAGGCGATCGCGCCCTTGCCCGACATGGTGTGGGCAACCGGAATGTTTTGTCCCTCGGCGAGCGTCGCCAGCGCCTGGTAGGCCGCCGATATGTGGATGCCGCCGCCGACCAGCAGCAGCGGCCGCTCGGCCCGGGCGATGATCGCTGCGGCGCGCGCGAGCTCCTGCGGGTCGGGCCGGGTGCGGCGCGCCTGCGCCTGCAGCGTGCCGGGGTCGAACCAGAAGTCCGCTGCGTCGAAGTCGTGCTCGCCGTGGCAGACGTCCTCGGGCACGTCGAGCACCACCGGGCCGGGCCGCCCGCTGGTCGCGATCGCGAAGGCGCGCCGGGTCAGCTCGGGGATCCGCCTGGTCGCCTCGACACGGATCAGCTCCTTCACGGCGGGTCTGAGAATCTCCACCTGCCGCGCCTCCTGGGTCATGTTCTTCCAGGCATGATCGCGGTTGGCATCGCCGATCAGCACGACCTGGGGAATGCCGGCGTTGAACGACTCGATCAGCCCGGTCACCAGATTGGTGGCGCCGGGGCCGAGCGTGCCGTCGCACACGCCCGGCCGATTGGTCACCCGCGCGTAGGCGTCGGCGGCGAACGCGCCGCAGCGCTCGTCATTGATGAGGATGTGTCGCAGGCCC
>JBEKZK010000537.1:0-4213 GCA_049509935.1 Xanthobacteraceae bacterium
GACCAGCGCGACGCCGCCGGCTTCATCCGTCTCAACGCGCTGCGCCTGCGCACTCTCGGGCAGAGGAGACGGAAGCTCGGCCTGTAAATCGCTGTCGACGGGTTTCGCTTGCGCTCCACCGATCCTATCTATATTGCGGCGCAGCGATTCCGCGGGCCGAAATGGCCCGCTTTTGACTCCCAGGGACCCCGAATGTCGCTCCGGAATATCGCGATCATCGCCCATGTCGACCATGGGAAGACCACGCTGGTCGACCGGCTGCTGCAGCAATCGGGCGCCTTCCGCGACAACCAGCGCGTTGCCGAGCGGGCAATGGATTCCAACGATCTGGAGCGCGAGCGCGGCATCACGATCCTTGCCAAGGTCACGTCGATCCTCTGGCACGGCACCCGCGTCAACATCGTCGACACGCCGGGACATGCCGATTTCGGCGGCGAGGTCGAGCGCATCCTCAACATGGTGGACGGCGCCATCGTGCTGGTCGACGCCGCCGAGGGCCCGATGCCGCAGACCAAGTTCGTGGTGTCGAAGGCGCTCAAGGTCGGCCTGAAGCCGATCGTCGCCATCAACAAGGTCGACCGGCCGGACGGGCGCCCCAGCGCCGTCGTCAACGAGGTGTTCGATCTGTTCGCGGCGCTCGACGCGACCGAGGCCCAGCTCGACTTTCCGATCCTCTACGGCTCGGCCAAACAGGGCTGGATGGCGGCAAGCCCGGACGGTCCGAAGGACGGCATGGCGCCGCTGTTCGACATGGTGCTGCGGCATGTGGCCCCGCCGACGATCGAGGACGGACCGTTCCGCATGCTCGGCACCATCCTGGAGGCCAACCCATACCTCGGCCGCATCGTCACCGGACGCATCACCTCCGGCTCGGTGAAGCCGAACCAGATGGTGAAGGTGCTCGACCGCAACGGAGCCGTGGTGGAGCAGGGCCGGGTCTCCAAGGTCCTGGCGTTTCGCGGGCTCGACCGCACCGGGGTGGACGAAGCGTCCGCCGGCGACATCGTGTCGATCGCCGGGCTGCCCGAGGCGACGGTCGCCCACACGCTGTGCGCGCCCGAGGTCATGGTGCCGCTGCCCGCCCAGCCAATCGACCCGCCGACGCTGTCGATGACGTTCCGCGTCAACGACTCGCCGCTCGCCGGCACCGAAGGCGACAAGGTCACGAGCCGGATGATCCGCGACCGGCTGCTGCGCGAGGCGGAGGGCAACGTGGCGCTGCGCATCAGCGAGAGCGCCGACAAGGATTCGATGGAGGTCGCCGGCCGCGGCGAGCTGCAGCTCGGCATCCTGATCGAGACCATGCGCCGCGAGGGGTTCGAGCTCGGCGTATCGCGGCCCAAGGTGCTGCTGCGGCACGACGATCGCGGCGAGCTGCTGGAGCCGATCGAGGAAGTGGTCATCGACCTCGACGAGGAGCATTCCGGCATCGTGGTGCAGAAGCTCTCGGAACGAAAAGCCGAGCTCGTCGAGATGCGCCCGTCGGGCGGCGGTCGTCTGCGCCTGGTGTTCCACGCCCCGACCCGCGGCCTGATCGGATATCAGGGCGAGCTGCTCACCGACACCCGCGGCACCGCCGTGATGAACCGGTTGTTCCACGCCTATTCGGCGTACAAGGGGCCGATCCAGGGCCGGCGCAACGGCGTGCTGATCTCCAACGACGCCGGCGAGGCGGTCGCCTACGCGCTGTGGAATCTCGAGGATCGCGGTCCGATGATGATCGACCCCGGCGTCAAGGTCTATCGTGGCATGATCGTGGGCGAGCACACGCGCGACAATGACCTCGAGGTCAACGTGCTCAAGGGCAAGAAGCTCACGAACATCCGCACCCATTCGAAGGACGAGGCGGTGCGACTGACCCCACCGATCCGCATGACGCTGGAGAAGGCGCTCGCCTATATCCAGGAGGACGAGCTCGTCGAGGTCACGCCAAGGTCGATTCGGTTGCGCAAGCGGATGCTCGACCCCAACGAGCGCAAGCGTGAGGAGCGCCGGCGCGAGGCCGAAGGGGTCTGAAGCCGGGAGACGCTCCGGACTCCCCCGGGTGGAGCGGGAAGCCATGGAAGACGGGAGACACCCCGGCCCCAAAGTGGTGCATTCCGGCAACAGCCGGCAGCATCGTTAACTGTTCGTTAACATGGCTCTTGATGAACCGGGGTCGACTTTGCTTCAATCGAATCCATGAGCACGACCCTCATCGAGATCCGCCGGGCCAGGCCAGCCGATGCTGGGGCGGTCGCCGCGACCCACGACGAAGCATGGCGAACCGCCTACCGGGGCATCATCCCCGGGCAGGAGCTCGAGAAGCTGATCAGCCGCCGCGGGCCGGCATGGTGGGAAGCGGCAATCTGCAAAGGCAGCCGCGTTGCCCTCCTGGCGTTCGGCGACAAGATCGCCGGCTATGCCAATTACGGCCGCAACCGCGCCCGCAGCCTGAACTACAATGGTGAGATCTACGAGCTCTATCTGCGTCCGGAGTTCCAGGGCCTCGGCTTCGGCCGCCGGCTGTTCACGGCGACCCGTCGCGACCTCGCGCAGAGCGGGTTGAAGAGCCTGGTGGTGTGGGCGCTCTCCGACAACGATCCAGCGGTCGAATTTTATCGTGCGCTCGGCGGCCGCGCGGTTGCCCGCTCGACCGAGCGGTTCGGCACCCGCAGCCTCGACAAGGTGGCGTTCGCCTGGCACTCCTGAGTCGGCCGGCGCGACGCCAGGACGCCCCGTACTTTGCCATCGTCACAGAGCCGGCGGCGTGACCCCGGCGATTGCCGCGGCCGCCCGCAGGGTGTTCGCCAGCAGGCAGGCGATGGTCATCGGCCCGACACCTCCCGGGACCGGCGTGATGGCGCCGGCGACCGCGAGCGCCTCGGCGAACGCCACGTCGCCGAGCAGCCGCGGCTTGCCGCCAACGCCCACCACGCGGTTCTGACCGATGTCGATGACCACGGCACCGGGCTTGATCCAGTCCCCGCGCACCAGCTCGGGCCGACCGACGGCGACGCAGACGAGGTCACCGCGACGGCAGACCGCCGCCAGATCCTTCGTTCTCGAATGCGCCACCGTCACGGTCGCGTCCTCGCTCAGGAGCAGGCGGGCCAACGGCTTACCCACGATGTTGGAGCGGCCGAGCACGATCGCCTCGCAGCCGGACAGCGACGGCATCACGCTCTTCGCCAGGATGACGCAGCCCTGGGGGGTGCACGGGACGAGCGACGGCAGGCCGATCGCCAGCCGCCCGGCATTGAGCGGATGAAAGCCATCGACGTCCTTTGCGGGGTCGATTGCCGCAATGACGTCGCGCTGGTCGATGTGCGGGGGCAGTGGCAACTGCACCAGGATGCCATGCACCGCCGGATCGGCGTTGAGTCGCGCGACGAGGCCGAGCAGCTCGGCTGCGGTGGTGGAAGCCGGCAGGTCATGCTGAAAGGCGCGCATGCCGGCCTCCTTGGTCGGCACCGTCTTGTTGCGCACGTAGATCGCGCTCGCCGGATCGTCGCCGACCAGAACGACGGCCAGTCCCGGCACCACCCCGTGCGCGCTGGTCAGACGCGACGTGGCCGTGGCGATCCTCGCGCGCAACGCGGCAGCGATCGCCTTGCCGTCGATCAGCGTTGCCGTCATGGCGTGAGCCCCGTCCGATCCGCGATCTTTTCCAGAGCGGCGACGAGCGCCCCGTCGTCACCCGCGATCGTCAGCCGTTTGATCCGCGCCGTTGCACCGGACAACAGACTGACGCGGCTCGGCGCGACCCCGAGCGACCTGGCGACCAGCCTGATGAGCGCGTCGTTGGCCTCGCCGTCGCTCGGCGCCGCACGCACTCGGACCTTCAGGAGGACGCGGCCGTCGGCGAGCGTTTCGACCCCGTCGACCGCGTCGCGGCCGCCCTTGGGGGTCAATCGCACGTCGACCTCCACGCCATCGCGAGCGGCCCGCCACGGGCGTTCGGGCGCCACCGATCAGGGCACGTAAGGGTAGATGTAATACGCGATGACATGCTGAAGAAATATGATGATCAGAAACAGGATGACCGGCGAGATGTCGATGCCGCCCAGATTCGGCATCAGCTGCCGGATCGGCCGCAGGACCGGTTCGGTGGCCCGATATAGAAAGTCGGCGATGGCCGACACCACCGGATTGCGCGTGTTCACGATGTTGAAGGCGATGAGCCACGACAGGATCACCCAGGCCAGCACCACATAGCTGTAGAGCTGCAGGG
>JBEKZK010000538.1:0-4208 GCA_049509935.1 Xanthobacteraceae bacterium
GTTCGAGCGAAAGCATCGACAGCGAGGCGAAGGCCTGGGTCTGCGCCAGCAGGGCGCCGGCGACACCGGCATATCCGGCCGAGAGCGTGTAGACCGCGACCAGGCGCCAATTGACCGCGATGCCGACCGCCGCGCTGCGCAGCGGATTGCCCTTGATCGCCTTGAGCGACAATCCGAACGGCGAATTGACGATACGCCGCGCCAGCATGAACAGGATGAACAGCACGACGAGGCAATAGATATAGGCGACATGGCCGAACATATCGAACCGGTAGAGGCCGAAGATGGGTGCGACGGTGACGCCCTGCAGCCCGTCCGCGCCACCGGTGATGTCGCCGTAACGGTTGGCGAGTTCGAAGCACACCAGGGAGACGCCGAGCGTCACCATCAGCCGGGTCAGGTCGGAGCCACGCAGCACCAGGAAGCTGGTGGCGAAGCCGAGCGCGGCGGCGGCGAGCCCGGCGACGAGCAGCGCCACAACCGGCTCGGAGACGATCGACCAGCTGGCGAGGAGGCCGGCCGCATAGGCGCCGACCCCGAAGAAGGCCGCATGGCCGAGCGAGATGATGCCGGCGAAGCCGAGGATGAGGTCGAGCGACAGCGCGAACAGCCCGAGCACCGCGATCTCGGTGAGGATCAGGTGGCGTCCCGGCAGCAGGAAGATCGACGCCAGCGCCGCGGCCCAGAACACGAGCTCGGCCGGCCGCCAGCGCGCCCGCGCCGCCAGGCGGGTCTCGACCGCGGTGACGAGGCTCATCGTCATGGGGCGCCGTCGCGGGCCCGGCTCATCGCGACGTCACGCGGCCGAACAGGCCCTGCGGCCGCACGATCAGCACCACGATCATGATCGTATAGATGACGAACGCGCCGAGCTTGGGGATGTAGTATTTGCCGGCAACGTCGCCGATGCCGAGCAGCAGTGAGGCGAGGAACGGCCCGGTGATGCTGGAGGCGCCGCCGACGGTGACGACGATGAGAAAATAGATCATGTATTTGAGCGGAAAGATCGGATCGAGACCGAGGATCTCCGCCCCCAGCGCCCCGCCCAGTCCGGCGAGCCCGGAGCCGACCGCAAAGGTCGACGCGAATACCGCGCCGACGTTGATGCCGAGCCCGCGTGCCACGCGGGCATCGTCGACGGCGGCGCGCAGCCGGCTGCCGAACCGGGTCTGCGTCAACGCGAGCTGCAGCGCGATGCTCAACAGGCCGCAGATCACGATGATCAGCAGCCGGTATTTTCCCACCCCGACGCCGAGCACGTCGATGCGGCCCTGCAGGATCTCCGGGAGCTGCACGAACTGCTGCTGCGAGCCCATGGTGTAGTCGACGGCGGCGACCGCCATGAAGACGAGGCCGATGGTGAACAGCACCTGGTCGAGGTGGCCCTTGGCGTAGACGTGGATATAGAGCGTGCGCTCGAGCACCAGGCCGATGGCGGCAGAGGCCAGGAATGCCAGCGGCAGCGCGGCGAAGAACGGAACGCCCAAGCGGTTGACCAGGACGACGGTGACGTAGCCGCCCGCCATCGCGAAGGCGCCGTGCGCCAGGTTGACGAAATTCATCAGCCCGAGGGTGACGGCGAGCCCGCAGGCGAGCACGAACAGCAGCATGCCGTAGGCGATGCCATCGAACAGAATGGTCAGCATGCGGGCTCCGGGCCCTTACTTCTTCGTCTTGCCGGGGTCTTTCACGGCCTCGAAGGTCGCGAACTCCACGTTGTAGAGCTCGCCTCCGACCTTTTCGACCTTGCGGATATAGATGTTCTGCACGATGTCGCGGGTTTCCGGATCGATCGAGATCGGCCCGCGCGGGCTCTCCCAGCTCATGCCCTTCATCGCCGCGATGACGGCATCGCCGTCGGTCGAGCCGTTGGTCTTCTTCAGCGCCTCAAAGATGAGATGCATCCCGTCGTAGCCGCCGACCGCCATGAAGTTCGGCCGCAGGCCGTTGTTGGCCTTCTTGAAGGCCTCGACGAAGGCCTTGTTCATCGCCGACGGATGCGCCGCCGAGTAGAGATGCGCGGTGACGGCACCGATCACCGCATCGCCCATGCCGTTGAGCAGGTCGTCGTCAGTGACGTCGCCGGGACCGATCAGCCTGATGCCGGCCTTGTCGAGGCCGCGCTCGATGAACTGCTTGACGAAGGTGCCGCCCTGGCCGGACGGCACGAACACGAAGATCGCGTCCGGGGAGGCGTCGCGCGCGCGCTGCAGGACGGGGGCGAAGTCGGGAGCCGCAAGCGGCACCCGCAGCTCGGCCACGACCTCGCCGCCGGCCTTGGTGAACCGCTCCTTGAAGGCGTTCTGCGCGTCGGTGCCGGGCGCATAGTCGGACGTCAGCGCCACCACCTTCCTGATGCCGTTCTTGATTGCCCAGTCGGCGATGATGACGGACGACTGCGCCAGGGTGAAGCTGGTGCGCACGATATAGGGCGAGCGCTCGGTGATGATCGAGGTGCCCGCCGCCATGACGACTTCCGGCACCTTGGCCTGGGTCGCCAGCGGGGCCGCCGCCAGGGCCGCCGGGGTGACGCCGAAGCCGGCGATGAACGCGACCTTGTCGTTGACGATGAGCTCCTGGGCGATGCGCTTGGTGTTGTCCGCGACCGCCGCGTCGTCCCGCAGGATGACCTCGATCTTGCGGCCGGCGACCAGATTACCGTGCTGCTGCAGATAGAGCCGCACGGCGGCATCGATCTGCTTGCCGGTCGAGGCCTGCTGGCCGGTCATCGGCAGAATGAGGCCGATCTTGACGGCGTCCTGTGCCGTCACCGCGCCGGCGCTCAGCACAACGGCTGCCAGCGCCGCAATCAGGCTTGTCCGCGACATGGGGTTCCTCCGGAATATCGAACGATGATCTTGTGCGTCGTTGGAGGACTCAGGCGTTCGCTCGCCAGACGGCGCGCCTCTCCCCGTCGGTCATTCGGGCGTCAGGCTCGCTGTTCCGCCGCCCGGCGTGCTCATAGGGCGAAGAACACGGTTTCGCCATCCCCCTGCAGGCGGACGTCGAACACGTAGGTCGGCTGCCCGCCGCCGTCTTCGCGCCGGGCGATCAGCGTCGGGCGCCGGTCCGCCGGCACCATGGCGAGGATCGGATCGGTCGCGTTGGCGGGCTCATCGGCGAAATAGATGCGGGTGAACACATGGGTCAGCATGCCGCGCGAGAACACCGTGACGGCGATGTGCGGCGCCTGCAGCGCGCCGCCGGGGCCGGGAACCGCTCCCGGCTTGATGGTCTCGAAGCAGAACCGCCCCTCGCGATCGGTGCCGACGCGACCGAACCCCTTGAAGGCCGCGTTGGGCGGGGCGCGCTGGTCGGCCGGATGGGCATAGCGGCCGGCGGCGTCGGCCTGCCAGATCTCGAGCATCGAGTCGACGACCGGCGCGCCGTCGCCATCGAGCACCCGGCCGACGATGTGGATGCGTTCGCCCGAGACGTCCGCGGTGACCAGATTGTTGCTGATCGCCACGTTCCAGTCGTAGTCCGTGGGCGTCAGCCCGAAGGCAAAATACGGACCGACGGTCTGCGACGGGGTGATGCCGGACATCACGACCGTTCCATCGGGGTCTGCCGGCGGCCGCGCAGCACGATGTCGAAGCGATAGCACAGCGCCCATTCGGGCACGGTGTGCTCGAGATCGAACGACGAGACCATGCGCCGGCGGGCATTCTCGTCGGCCACCGAATTGTAGATCGGGTCGAACGGAAACAGCGGGTCGGCCGGGAAGTACATCTGGGTGACCAGCCGCGACACGAACGAATGGCCGAACAGCGAGAAGTGGATGTGCGCCGGCCGCCAGGCATTGGGGTGGTTGCGCCACGGATAGGCGCCCGGCTTGACGGTGATGAATTTATAATAGCCGTCGGCATTGGTGGCGGTGCGCCCGGCGCCAGTGAAATTCGGATCGAGTGGCGCCGGGTGCTGGTCGACCACGTGGATATAGCGGCCGGACGCGTTGGCCTGCCAGATCTCCACCAGCGTGTCGGCGACCGGTCGCGCGTCCTCGTCGAGAACGCGGCCATGCACGATGATGCGCTCGCCGAGCGGCTCGCCGGCATGCTGCCGGGTGAGATCGTCGTCTCCGGGCCGGACCACGTCGTGCCCATAGACCGGGCCGGTGAGCTCGGTCAGCGTCTGCGGGACGACGACGAGCGGCCGCTTGGGTGCCCGCTTCTCGGTGCTGCGGTAGCCCGCATGGTCGAGCGGCG
>JBEKZK010000539.1:0-4202 GCA_049509935.1 Xanthobacteraceae bacterium
GCAGCCTGCCGCGGGATCAAATGTGCGCCGGCGCGCAGCCGTTGCGCGGCATCGAGCGGCCTGATGCCGACCAGGGTGGGCCGCGCCGGATCGAGCAGCGCCGGCCGCCCCGCCATCACCCGTCCGATGAAATCCTTGGCCCGCGACAGCGGGAATCCGAGGTCGCGGGCCGTGGTGCGTCCGTCGATCTCGTTGCCGGCCGCGTGCCCTTTCTCGATGCGCATGACGCCGAGCGCCTCGGTGCCATAGGGCGTGATCCCGAACGGCGCGCCCGCCGTCATCAATGCCTCCGCCAGCGCGTCGCCGTAGCGCGCCGGAACGCCGATCTCGTAGGCGAGCTCACCCGAATAGGATAGCCGGTAGAGCCGCGCCGCGACGCCGCCGCACACCGTGATCTCGGCGGCCGACAGGTGAGGGAAGGCCGCATCGGAGATGTCGTCCGGCCGATCGACCAGCGCCGCCAGGGTGTCGCGGGCGCGCGGGCCGGCGACCGAGAACTGGGACCACTGGTCGGTGACTGCGGCGAGCTGGACGTCGAGCTCCGGCCACAGCACCTGGCGGCAATGCTGCATGTGCTGAAACACGCGGACCGCCTGCGCGGTCGTGGTGGTCATGAAGAAGCGGTCCTCGGCGAGGCGCGACGTGGTGCCGTCGTCGAGCACGAAGCCGTCCTCGCGCAGCATCATGCCGTAGCGCACCCGTCGGACCTTCAGGGTCGAGAAGGTGTTGACGTAGAGACGATCGAGAAAGACGCCGGCATCGGCGCCCTGCACGTCGATCTTGCCGAGCGTCGAGACGTCGCAGAACCCGACCGCCGACCGCACCGTCCGCACCTCGCGGGTCACCGTGTCGAGCCAGTCGCGTTCTCCGGCGCGGGGAAAATACTGGGCGCGCAGCCAGGGGCCGGCCTCGACGAAAACGGCGCCCTGGCGGGTCGCCCAGTCGTGCGACGGCGTCAGCCGGGTCGGCCGGAATTCGCCGCCGCGGTGATGGCCGGCGAATGCGCCGATCGCCACCGGCGTATAGGGCGGGCGGAACGTGGTGGTGCCGGTCTCCGGGATCGACCGGCCGGTGAGCGCCGCCAGGATCGCCAGGCCGTTGACGTTGGCGGTCTTGCCCTGGTCGGTCGCCATGCCGAGCGTGGTATAGCGCTTGAGGTGCTCGACCGAGCGAAAGCCTTCGCGCGCGGCGAGCGCGATGTCGTCGGTGGTGACGTCGTTCTGCAAGTCCACGAAGGCCTTTTGGGTCGATCCCGCGACGTGCCACAGCGGTGTCGTGCCGGCGGTTTCGTCGTCGGCCGCCGGGAACTCGAGCGCCGTCGCCGAAAACCCCGCATCCTCGGCGGCGCGGCGTCCGGCCTCGGCGCCCTCGGCGAGGCAGCGCTCGAGCATCAGGCTTCCGTTGGCGGCTCCGACGGTCTCCAGGCCATCGGGCAGCCGGCCGGGCACGAAGGCGGCAAGCGCCTCGTTCCACAGCGGCCGGCCGCCGTGATGACAGGTGAGGTGAACGACCGGGTCGAAGCCGCCAGATACGCCGAGCGCGTCGGTGGGAATCGTTTCCGTCCCGTCCGATGTCCGCACCGTGACGGCGCGCAGTTTGCTCCGGCCGGAGGTCGCGATCACCTCGCCGCCGGCAATGACGCGCGCCGGGCGCGCGCGTTCCTGCAGATGGGGCGGAAGCGCGCGCCGCGAGTCGATGACCGTGACCTCGGCGCCCGCCGCAACGAGGTCGCGGGCGGTGCGCCAGCCGTCGTGGTTGCTGGTGAAGATGGCCAGGCGTCGGCCGGGCGTCACCGCAAACCGGTTGAGATAGCAGCGCATCGCCGACGACATCATGATCCCCGGCCGGTCGTTGCCGCCGAACACGATGCCGCGTTCCAGCGCGCCCGCGGCCAGGATCGCCCGCCGGGCGACGATGCGCCAAAGGCGCTGCCGGGGCTGATGGGGCGCCGGCACCGGCAGGTGGTCGGACACGCGCTCGAGCGCTCCAAAGGTTCCGCCGTCATAGACCCCGAACACCGTCGTGCGCGGCATCAGACGAACCTCCGGCAAGCTCGCGAGCTCGGCAATTGCCGCGCCCACCCAGTCGAGGGCCGGCCGGCCGCCGAGCTCGCGGGCATCGGCGAGCAGCCGCCCGCCGAGCCGAAAGTCCTCGTCGCAGAGGATGACGCGCGCGCCGGCGCGGGCCGCCGCCAGCGCCGCCGCCAGCCCGGCCGGCCCGGCGCCGATGATCAGCACGTCGCAGAACGCGAATGCCTGCTCGTAATGGTCCGGGTCGGCCGCCACAGCGGCGCGCCCGAGCCCGGCGGCGCGTCGGATCAATGGCTCGTAGACGCGCTCCCAGAACGCCGCCGGCCACATGAAGGTCTTGTAGTAGAAGCCCGCCGGGATCAGCGGCGCGACCAGCCCATTGAGCGCGAGCAGGTCGAAGCGCAGCGACGGCCAGCGGTTCTGGCTCGCCGCCTCGAGGCCGTCGAAGAGCTCGATGGTGGTCGCCCTGGTGTTGGGCTCGCGCCGGTCGCCGGTCCGCAATTCGACCAGCGCATTCGGCTCCTCGGAGCCCGCGGTGAGCACGCCGCGCGGGCGGTGATACTTGAAGCTGCGTCCGACCAGGCGATGGCCGCCGGCGAGCAGCGCGGAGGCGAGCGTGTCGCCCGCATATGCGGGCAGCGGCGCGCCGTCGAACGACGCGGTGAGCGGGCGCGACCGATCGATCAGCCCGCCCGTGGCCAGCCGACGGCTGCCGTCGGTCATGGCGCGCCCCGCGGCGGCGCGCCGGACGGTGCTGGCGAGCGCACGGCCGTGATGGTGTGGTTGCTGGTATCGCGGGTCACCACCAGCCAAGCCTGGCACCCGAAGCCGTGATACCAAAGCTCCTGATGCGGGCCGCTCGGGTTGTCGCGCAGGTAGACGTAGTCGGCGAACCGGTCCATGGCGTCCGCGGCGCCCGGGTCTGGGCGACGCAGGGTCGCGTCGCCGAGATAGCTGAACTCGCGCACGTCGCGGGGGCCGCAATGCGGGCAGGGGATGCGCATGCCCGTCTCAATGCAGGTTCGGTTGGGCGCCGGCGCCGCGCTCGTCGATCAGGCGGCCGCTGCGGAACCGGTCGAGGCGATAGGCCGCAGCGACCGGGTGCGGCTCGTCGCGCGCGATCAGGTGCGCGAAGCACCAGCCCGACGCCGGCGTCGCCTTGAACCCCCCGTAGTTCCAGGCGCCGTTGAAATAGAGACCGGCCACCGGCGTGCGGTCGATGATCGGGGATCCGTCCATCGACATGTCGACCAGGCCGCCCCAGCCGCGCAGGATGCGCAGGCGGCCGAGGCACGGCATCATCGCCATGCCGCCCTCGCACACGTCCTCGACGGTCGGCAGGTTGCCGCGCTGGGCGTAGGAATTGTAGCCGTCGATGTCGCCACCGAACACCAGTCCGCCCTTGTCGGACTGGCTGATGTAGAAGTGGCCGGCCCCGAAGGTGATGACCTGATCGATCAGCGGCTTCACGCCTTCGCTGACGAATGCCTGCATGACATGGCTCTCGATCGGCAGCCGCAGGCCCGCCAGAGCGGCGACGCGCGAGCTGGAGCCGGCGACCGCGATCGCCACCTTGTCGGCACCGATCACGCCGCGGGTGGTCTCGACGCCGGTGACCCGGCCGCCGGCGATCCGCAGTCCGGTGACCTCGCAGCCCTGCACGATGTCGACGCCGCGCCGGTCGGCGCCGCGTGCATAG
This sequence comes from Xanthobacteraceae bacterium, assembly GCA_049509935.1. GTDB lineage: Bacteria > Pseudomonadota > Alphaproteobacteria > Rhizobiales > Xanthobacteraceae > AP-16. The sequence goes on from JBEKZK010000539.1 coordinate 3,730, forward strand.
CCCCAGACCACGGCATCGTGACGCGCGGTCCCGCCGCGGCGCTGCAGCAGTCCGCCGCGAATCGGGAACCGCGCCCCGTCGAGATCCAGAAACGGCGCGAGCGCGCCCACCTGATCGCGGTCGATGAGCGCGGCGTCGACGCCGTGGAGCCGCATCGCGTTGCCGCGCCGGGCGAAGGCGTCGCGCTGCGCGTCCGAATGATAGAGATTGAGCACGCCGCGCTGGCTCACCATGGTATTGAAGTTGAGCTCGCGCTCGAGCCCTTCCCACAGCTTCATCGACCATTCGTAGAACGGGATGTTGCCGTCGAGCAGATAGTTCGACCGGATGATCGTGGTGTTGCGTCCGGCATTGCCCGAGCCGATCCAGTTCTTCTCGAGCACCGCGACGTCGGTGATGCCGTGCTCCTTTGCCAGGTAGTAGGCGGTCGCCAGCCCGTGCCCGCCGCCGCCGATCACCACCACCCGGTAGGC
>JBEKZK010000054.1:0-12181 GCA_049509935.1 Xanthobacteraceae bacterium
CAATTGCCATCCGGGCCTCGGTGACCGTGTCCATGGCCGACGCCACGATCGGGATGTTCAGCCTGATGGACCGGGTGATCCGGGACCCGATATCGACCTCGGAGGGCATCACGTCGGAGAGCCCGGGCTGCAGCAGCACGTCGTCGAACGTCAGCGCTTCGCGCAGATTGCCGTTCGGGTTCTCGGCCATGGCCAACTCTCCTCGATCGCGCCGCGGGATGAAGACATGCCCTGGCCGGCGCGAACCACCGGACCCGCGACTCGGGACACCCCTTCGGAGTTGGCGGTGGTCGATAGCACGGTCGCACGACGATGCAAAGACGGCGAGCACCCGACAGTCACCCGACGGGAGGCGCTGGCCCCGGGCGCCCGTGCGGCGAGGTCTCGAAGGCGTCTCCGCGCCGCCTCGATCCGGCAATTCCAGACCCGTTGCATGTGTCCCGGCAGGCCCGTCCAGATAATCCTCGGCCTGGGTGCCATGAACCGTTTGCTCGGATGACACGACCAATGGTTCGAAGTGAACGTCAATCCCTGCACCCCAACCTCGGCACCCAGGAGAACCCCATGTCCCGCAAGACCATCCTCGCACTGACGGCGATCGCCGCCCTCGGCCTCGCCGCCCTCGCCCCGACCTCGGCTTCGGCCTTCGGCCACGGCGGCGGCGGCCACTTCGGAGGCGGCGGCCATTTCGGCGGCGGCCACTTCGGCGGCGGCCACACGATGTCGCGCGGCCCGGTCGGCCACCACACGACATACAGCCGGATCGGCCACGGCCCGCGCGGCCCGCATCACTTCGCCAGGTTCGATCATGGTCGCGATGGCGGCCATCACTACTGCCACTTCAACCATTGCGGCCCGCGGATCGGCTGGTGGTGGAGGCATCATCACCACCCCTACTGGGTCTATCCGGTCGGCGGCGAGACGGTGGTCGAGAGCGAGGCCGCCCCGGCCTACGCCGCGCCGGTCGCCAGCAACAACTGCAACTGCCTGACCAAGAGCTACCTGCCGGACGGCAGCGTGATGTTCAAGGACGTGTGCACCAAGGAAGCCGCCGTGGCGACCCCCGACGAGCTCAAGGCCCAGGCCGCCGGAGTCCCGCCGGCCGCCGAGACCAAGTAAGCCGCGATATCCGGTCCCGCGTCGACGAGAGCCCCGGTTTTCCGGGGCTCTCTGTCGTTGCGGCCCGGCGCATGCTCTTCCGCTCAACCCGACGGCGCCCCGATCTTGCCGAGATAGCGCTGCACCGAGCGCGCGACCGCGGCCTTGCCGTCCGACGCGATGGTGCGTCGCCAGAACCCGCCATAGACGCGATCGAACCGCAACGGCGCCACCGCGGTGCCGATGCGCGCCACCGTGCGGGCGTCGAGCGGCACGATATTGGGAAAGCTGTACATGAAGCTGACGAACCGGCGGTCCATGGTGACCTGCAGCGTGTCCCCGCAAAAAATCGCGCCGGCACCGGCATTCCAGCCGGCCCAGTGCAGGACGGCGGCTCCGGGAAAATGACCGCCGCAGCGGATCAGGGTCACCTCAGGCGCGATCTCCAGCGTCTCGCCCGACCAGTGAACGATCGCGCTCGAGCCCCGTGCCACCCAGTCACGGTCGTCCGCGTGGAGGTAGATAGGTACCTGGCCGAATGCGTCGCTCCACTCCACCATCGTGGTGTAGAAGTGCGGATGCGAAACCGCGATGGCGGAGAGTCCGCCGGCTGCATTGATCCGCTCGACGACGTCGCGATCGATCAGCGCGACGCAGTCCCACAGGATGTTGCCGTGCGGCGTCGCCACCAGCAGCGCGCGCTGACCGATGGCGAAATGCGGCGCCACCTGCAGCGCCGTCACACCGGTCTCGTCGGCGTCCCATTCGATCGCGTGGCTGCGGCGCAACTGCTCGAGCGTCAGCCAGTCCTGGCCCTCCCAGCGCACGTACTGGCGATCGTCCTCGCAGACCCGGCAGGCCGCCAGCGGCCGCGGGCTCTCAGCGTACTGCGTTCCACACTGTCGACAGATGAATGCGGGCATTGTCACCTCCGCTTCGCCGGTCGTACGGTGGCCGATGAACCGGATCGGGTGACCGGGCGACTAAGCATACATCCAGGGCTGTAGCCGGAAGGGCGCGCCATGCTCCACAAGACCCTTACGATCGCCGCCGCGTTCGTCGTGCTGGCATCGGCCGAGCCGGCCGGCGCGCGATTCTTCGGCGGCGGGAGCCATTTCGCCGCGCCCCACGGCAACATGACGGCCCGCAGGCCGGCGTTCAACCGGCCCCGCGGCCCCTCGTTCCAGCACCAGCACGCATCGTCGCGGACCGTCAACCACCATCAGGACACGCGCGACCGCACGCGGACGTCGGCGTACCCTCGCGATCGGACGAGGCACGAGGCCAACGGCTGCGGTGACGGTCGATGTCCGCCGAAGAACCCGCCCGGCAACACCGAGTGCCGGCGGGGAAAATGTCCGCCGAGCAATCCGCCCGGCACGACCGCCGGGTGCCGCGATGGAAGGTGTCGGCCCGGTCCGCGACCGTATCCGTTGCCCCCGGGCGGCACGGTGATCGGGGTGCCGGTCGACCCCACCCTGCCGACCGGAACCGGCACGACGACGGCGAACCCGGCGTCGACCGTGATGTCGACCCGGCAGCCGTCCGGTCCCTCCAATCAACAGCCACCGGGCCGCGCGCAGCGCGCCGGCTTCGACATCCCTCCGGCCGCCGAGCGGCGTTATCGTCCCGACGAAGTCCTGCTCGACATGGGCCCGACCGCATCGCCCGAAAGCCTCGACGCGATGACCCGGCGGCATCAGCTGACCCGGCTGGAATCCTACCGGATCCGCCTGACCGGCACCACGCTGCATCGGCTTCGCATTCCCGACGGCCGCGCCGTGCCGGATGTCATTGCCGACCTGTCGGGCGATCCGCGCATCGTCTCGGCGCAGCCCAATTACCTGTTCACCCTGCAGGACGGCACGCGACCGCCGTCGATGGCAGCGCCCGAGGGCTCGTCGCAGGAAGATGACACGCCGCAATACGTCGTGTCGAAGCTGCGGCTCGCCGAAGCGCACCGGATCGCAACCGGGAAGCGCGTCACGGTCGCCATGATCGACACCGGCGTCGACCTCTCGCATCCCTATCTGTCCGGCAGCGTTGCCGGCTCGTTCAACGCGCTCGGCGGAGACGACACGCCCGACGAGCACGGCACCGCCATGGCCGGCGCCATCGTCGAGCACGGCGACCTCATCGGCGTGGCGCCCGGAGCGCGATTGCTGTCGGTGCGCGCCTTCGCCCGCGACGCCAACAAGCAGGCGACCGCGTTTGCCATCATCCAGGGCCTCGACTGGGCGGTCGAGCACGGCGCCCGGGTCATCAACATGAGCTTCGCGGGACCGCGCGCCAGCTACATCGAGCCGCCGATCACGGCAGCCTACCGGCGCAATGTCGTGCTGGTCGCGGCGGCCGGCAACGACGGCCCGCGTGCGGCCGCCGCCTATCCGGGCGCGCTTCCCGAGGTGATCGCCGTGACCGCGACCGATGCCGACGACCGGCTGTTCGACTACGCCAACCACGGCGACTACATCGCAGTGGCGGCCCCCGGTGTCGACGTGGTGGCGCCGATCCTGGAGCAGGCGGTCAAGCCGGTGAGCGGCACCTCGATCGCCGCCGCCCACGTGAGCGGCGTCGCGGCGCTGCTGATCGAGCGCAACCCGTCGCTGCGTCCGCAGGACATCCGCAGAATCCTGGCCGCGACCGCGGTCAAGACCGGCCCCGGCGCCCGCGCCGACGAGTTCGGCGCCGGCCGGGTGGATGCCCTGGCGGCGATCCAGTCGCTCGGCCCGGGCATCGACGCGGCCGAGGCCAGGATGCATTGAAGCGGCATTTCCCGGGTGGCAGGACTGAAGCGCGAGTATTTGGTAGGGCGGGCATCAGAGGGCGTTTACGCCCGTCTTCGCGGGCTATCGGCGCTCTTCGCGCCGTGCCCACCGTCAGCGCCGATGGTGGGCACGCTTCGCCATCGCCCGCGACGACGGGCGTTCGCCCTTCAGGCCCACCCTGTGGTCGCGCTTCGATGAGTCGTTGTGGCGCACCGACTTATTACCGGCAATCAGATAGCGAAAACCGAACCTGGCGGTCATGATCGAGCTGCCGGCCGGCGTGATGTGCGTCGGCGAAATTGCCGTGTATTGCCGCCGCGGCGGCGGCTGTGCCAATGTCGCCGCGACGACAAGAAAAGATGCCCGGCGCCACAGGGGGAAAACCACATGACGAGCGCGCGTAATGACTATCCGAAACTCCACAACGCGATGTGGCCCGGCCTCGTCGGCAAGGGACCGGATTCCGAGCCGCCGATCGGACTCGACGAGATGCTCGACCTGACGGCGGCCGCCGAGGTCGGGGGCGCGCGCTTCGAGGGCGTCGATCTCTTTCTTGCCGACCCCCACACCAGCATCGATTCCTCGCAGGCCGACATCGCGGCGCTCGCCGCGAAGATTGCGGCAAGGAAGCTCGAGGTCGGCTCGCTGGTGGCGCCGGTGTGGCCGCCGGTCGGTGGCGGATCGGCCATGGGCAGCGCGGAGGACCGCAAGCGCTTCGTCGACATGGTGCGCAAGGCCTGCCGCATCGGCCGCTGGCTGCGCGAGATCGGAATCCGCAAGTCGGGCGTGGTGCGTATCGATTCCGCCACCGGCGTCGAGGACTGGGCCAAGGATCCGGCCGGCAATACGCGGATCATCGCCGAGACCTTCAAGGAGGCATGCGACGTCGCCGAGGATCACGGCGAGCGGCTGTCGGCCGAGGGCGAAATCTGCTGGGGCGGCATGCACAGCTGGAAGGCAATGGTCGAGCTGCTCGAACGGGTGGATCGTCCCGACACGCTGGGGTTCCAGGCCGACATGGCGCACACGCTGCTGTACACGCTCGGCTACAACGCGCCGGAGGCGCGCATCCTTCCGCCCGACTTCGACTGGAAGCAGAAGGAGGTGTTCGACGCGGCGCTGAAGACGCTGACCGACGCGCTGCGGCCGTGGACCAACGATTTCCACGTCGCCCAGAACGACGCCACCGTCAAGGGAATGGGAAGCCACGACAAGACCGGTCGCCATTGTCTGGTCGATGATCCCGGCGGCAAGCTCGACATCGTCCACGCTGCCGGCTATTGGCTGCGCGGCTCCGACGGCAAGCCGACCCGGGCGATGGCGCACATCTGCTGGGACGGCTGTATGTTCCCCAACAGCGTGATGCGAAACCCGGAGACCTGGAACAAGGTGCTCGCGGTCATGATCGACGTCCGCGACGCCCACGGCTGGCACTAATGACGCTGACGGAGGATCGGTCATGAGCAGCGCAAAGCCCCTCAATGTCGGCCTCGTCGGCTACGGCTTCATGGGACGCACCCACTCCAACGCCTTCGGCAAGGTCGCCCAGTTCTTCGGCGTGGACCGCCGGCCGGTGCTCAAGGCCGTGTGCGGGCGCAACGAAGCCGGCGTGACCGCGTTCGCCGGGCAATGGGGCTATGAATCCGTCGAGACCGACTGGCGCAAGCTCGTCGAGCGCGCCGACATCGATCTCGTCGACATCGCCACGCCCAACGACAGCCACGCGGAGATTGCGGTCGCGGCGGCGGCCGCCGGCAAGATGGTGATGTGCGAAAAGCCGCTCGGCCGCACCCCGGCCGAGGCCGCCCGCATGGTCGCGGCGGTCGAGCGCGCCGGCGTTCCCAACATGGTGTGGTACAACTACCGCCGGGTGCCCGCGGTGACGCTCGCCAAGGAGCTCATCGCGGCCGGCCGCCTCGGCAAGATCTTCCATTACCGCGCCAAGTTCCTGCAGGACTGGACCATCTCGGCCGACCTGCCGCAGGGCGGAGCCGGGCTGTGGCGGCTCGATGCCGACGTCGCCGGCAGCGGCGTGACCGGCGACCTGCTGGCCCACTGCATCGACACCGCGATGTGGCTCAACGGCCCCATCCATACGGTCGTCGGCATGACCGAGACCTTCATCACCGAACGCATGCACGCGCTCACCGGCAAGGTCCAGAAGGTGGGGATCGACGATGCGAGCGCGTTCCTCGCCCGCTTCGACAACGGCTCGCTCGCGACCTTCGAGGCGACGCGCTACGCGCGCGGTCACAAGGCGCTCTACACCCTCGAGATCAACGGCGAGCATGCATCGATCGCCTGGGATCTCCACGACCTGCACCGGCTGCAGTATTTCGATCACGGCGACGAAGGGCGGGTGCGGGGCTGGCGCTCGCTCCACATCACCGACGGCGATCATCCCTACATGAAACACTGGTGGGTGCCCGGCCTGCAGATCGGCTACGAGCACACTTTCATTCACCAGGTCGCCGATTTCATCGACGGCCTGCGGACCGGGACGGCCGCGGCGCCGAGCTTCCGCGAGGCGATGGCCACCGACCTCGTCACCGCAGCCGTCCTGAAATCGGCGGCGTCAGGTCATTGGGAGCCGGTCGCGACGTCGGCATGAGACGGAGGACGCGGCGCGCGGTCAGCGGCGCTTGCTGACGGGCCGGGTCGCGCGCGCGACGCCCTGTTGCCCCGCGATGCCCGATAACCCGAGTGGGAGCCATGAGCGATGTTGAAGGGTCTCGATCCCATGCTTGGTCCCGAGCTGCTGGCGGCACTGCGTTCGCTCGGGCATGGCGATGAGATCGCGCTGGTCGACGCAAATTTCCCGGCGAATTCGCTGGGCGTCCCGGTGATCCGGCTCGACGGCGCCACCACCCCGCGAGCGCTCGATGCGGTGCTCTCCGTGCTGCCGCTCGACGATTTCGTGCCCGAGGCCGCCTGGCGCATGGAGGTCGTCGATCGCCCCGAGGCCGAGCTGCCGATCTTTGCCGAGTTTCGCGAGATCATCGCGCGGCGCGGTGGGCCCGGCTTTGCGCTCGCGGCGCTCGAGCGGTTCGCCTTCTACGAGCGCACGCGAAAAGCGTTCAGGATCGTTGTGACCGGGGAAGACCGGCTCTACGGCAACATTCTTCTCAAGGCCGGCATTGTTCGCCCGGCCGGTTTCGATCCGCACACGTGATCGCGCATCGGCCTTCGGCTCATGCGGTTCCAAGGCGCAGGCCGGTCGTCGCATCGAAGGCGTGGAGCTTGTCCTGAAACAGTGAGAATCTGACCCGGTCCTCGATCGCGATCGGGTTGGTCGCCGGCACGGTGGCGCGCAGCAGGCAGTCCTCCACCCGCAGCGTGACCACCTTTTCCACGCCGTGGTTCTCGACGCCGTGCGCCACCGCCGCAATCGCCTGGTCGGGGCCGATGCGGATGTCCTCGGGCCGGATGCCGATCGTCGCGGGGCCGCTCATGCCGGCGAAGCGCCGGCTGGCCGCGCCTTCGAGGGGAAACTCGAAATGGCCGGGCACGGCGATCACCGTGTCATTGCGGAATTCCGCCGCCACCAGGGTCATCGCCGGCGATCCGACGAAGCCGGCGACGAAGACGTGTCGCGGCCGATTGTAGATCTCGTGGGGCGTGCCGACCTGGACGATGCGGCCGGCGTCGAGAACCGCGATGCGGTCCCCCATCGACATCGCCTCGATCTGGTCATGGGTGACGAACAGGAAGGTGGCCCCGAGCGTCACCTTGAGGTCCTTGAGCTCGGCACGCAGCGCCTCGCGCAGCTTGGCATCGAGATTGGAGAGCGGCTCGTCCATCAGGAAGATGCGCGGCTCGCGCACGATCGCGCGGCCGATCGAGACCCGCTGCATCTCTCCGCCCGACAGCCGATCGGTCTTGCGGTCGAGCAGGTGATCGACGCGTACGATCCTGGCGGCGCGGGCGACGCGCGCCTCGATCTCGGGCCTCGCGAGCCCGCGAATCTTCGGCTTGAGCGGAAATTCGAGGTTCTCGCGCACCGTGTAGCGCGGATAGAGCGAGTACTGCTGGAGCACGAGGGCAACGTCGCGCTGCGCCGCGCTCCAGTTGGTCACGTCGCGACCGTCGATGGCGACGGTCCCGGAATCCGGCCGCTCGAGCCCGGCGATCAGGCGCAACGTCGTGGTCTTGCCGGCGCCGGTCGGGCCGAGCAGGACGAAGAACTGGCCGTCCTCGATCTCGATGTCGAGATCGACGAGGGCCGTGCGGCCGCCGAACGTCTTGTTGACCCGCTCCAGCCTGACGTGCGCCATCTCAGCCACCAGGCTCCGCGCGGAGCGCGCTGCCCGACCGCGCACCGAAGAAATGCGTCTGGCCCTCGTCGAGGCGCACCCAGACCGTCTGGCCGGGCTTCTCCACGAAGCCGCTCGCGGTGCGCGCCCGCAGAAACTGGCCGCCGACCTTGAGGTCGACGATGTCATAGGCGCCGAGCGGCTCGATGATATGCGCCTCGATGGGAGTGAACCCGGCGGACGGGGCGACGGCCACCCGCACGGCTTCCGCCCGGATGCCGACCATCAGTCCGTCCTCCGCCTCGGCGGAGCGCCGGGGCAGCGGGCCTGCGAAGTCGAACGCGCCTTCGGCGTCCGCCAGGAGCAGCGTCGACCGCTCGCCTTCGCTGCGCACCCGGGCCGGCAGCACGTTCATCACCGGGCTGCCGATGAACTGCGCGACGAACAGGTTGGCCGGCTTCTGGTAGACGGCGGTCGGCGTTCCGACCTGCTGGAGCACGCCCTCGTTCATGACGGCGATCCGGTCGGCGAGCGACATCGCCTCGATCTGGTCGTGGGTAACGTAGATCGTGGTCGAGCCGTTCTCGATGTGCAGGCGCTTGAGCTCGGTCCGCATGCTCTCCCGCAGCTGGGCGTCGAGCGCCCCGATCGGCTCGTCCATCAGCATCGCCTTCGGGCGTCGGACCAGCGCGCGGCCGATGGCGATGCGCTGCATGTCGCCGCCCGACAGCGCCGACGGCTTGCGGTCGAGGATGTGCTCGATCCCGATCGCGTGGGCGACCGCGCGCACCCGGGCGTCGACGTCGGCACGGCTCACGCGGATCGCACGGAGCGGAAAAGCGATGTTCTCGTAGGCGGTCAGATGCGGATAGAGGGCGAACAGCTGGAACACGAAGGCGATGTCGCGATCCGCCGGCCGCCGGTGCTGGACCGGGCTGCCGTCGATCAGGATATCCCCGTCGTCGATCTCCTCGAGCCCGGCGATCGCCCGCAAGGTCGTGGTCTTGCCGCATCCCGAGGGGCCGAGCAGCACCACGAACTCGCGATCGCGGATCTCGAGATTGAGCTTGCGGATGACGTAGCTGTCGCCGAACCACTTCTCGATGTCACGCAGCACGATGTCGGTCATGGCCGGCTCATGGCCCGCCGGGGAGCGGCGCGAATCGCGCGAAGATCGTGAACAGGACGAGGCCCGCCAAGGTGATGGCCACGCTGTAGACGTGCAGGAGCTCGCTCCACGGCTGGCACAGCGCGACGAACCCGAACATCATCAGGAACATGGCGAAGGGCACCATGAACCTGACGTTCAGCTGTCGCAGGCGCTCGCTCATGGTCGGGTCCGATGTTCCGGCTCTCACTTGCGGATCGCGCCGAAGGTGACGCCGCGCAGGAGCTGCCCGCGCAGCAGGAAGGTGAAGAGCGCGACCGGCAGCAGAAACAGCAGGGTTCCGGCGGCGATGACCGTCCAGTCGGTGATGCCGGATCCGAGCTGGGAGGGAATGAACGGCGGCACCGTCTGCGCGTCGCGGTTGGTCATCATCAGCGCGAAGGCGTATTCGTTCCACGCCGAGATGAAGCAGAACACCGCGGTCGCCGCGATGCCGGTGGCGGCCTCCGGCAGCACGATGCGGAAGAAGGCCTGCAGACGCGTGTAGCCGTCGACCAGCGCCGCCTCCTCGTACTCCTTGGGGATCTCGTCGATGAACCCCTTCATCAGCCACACCGAGAACGACAGGTTGAAGGCCGTGTAGAGAATGATCAGCCCGAGATGAGTGTCGACGAGGCCGACCACGCGGTACATCAGGAACATCGGTATCGCGACGACGACCGGGGGCAGCATGCGGGTGGACAGGATGAAGAACAGCAGGTCGTCGGCGCCGGCGATGCGGAAGCGCGAGAAGCCGTAAGCCGTGATCGTTCCCATCGCGACCGCCGCCAGGGTGCTCGAGATGGCGATGATCAGGCTGTTGAGGAACCGGCTCGGATAGGCGGAGAGCTGCGGCCCGCCGCCTACCTTGAGCACCCGCTCGCCGGAGTCGTAGACCCGCTTCTCCCACCACGGCGCCGCGTCGTAGGTCGCCGGATCGACCGGGCGGGTCAGCTGCACCCGCTTGGTGAACAGCTTGATGAACGGCGTCACCTCAGGCTTGAAGAACACCGTCGGCGGCACGGTGGTGGCGAACTGCCTCGGCTTGAACGCGGTCGACGCGATCCAGTAGATCGGGGACAGCACGACCAGCGTGACCAGGATCACCGCGACGACGGCAATGCGATCGAGGATCTTGTGAGCCGGGGAGGTGACGACGGCCACGTCAGCGCGCCTTCGCTTGGTTGAGATACTTGACGTAGATGTTGGTGATCGCCAGCACCATGATGAGCACGATGTAGGCCAGCGCGCACGATTCCCCGGTCTGCCATTCCTGGAATGCGAGCTTGTAGAGCCGGATCGCGATCAGCTCCGTGGTCGGCTGCGTGCTCATGATGAATGCCAGATCGAAGGTCTTGAAGCCCTCCATGGTCCGGAAGATGAGGGCGATCAGCAGGAGCGGCGCGACCAGCGGAAGCGTGATCCGGGTCAGCGTGTACCAGGCGCTGGCGCGGTCGATGGCGGCGGCCTCGTAGAGGTACTTCGGCACGGCGGAGAGACCGGCCAGCGACAGCAGCATCACGAACGGCGACCACATCCAGATGTCGGTGATCGCCACCGCGTAGAGGGCGACATCGGGATTGGACAGCCAGGCGAAGTCGCCGAGGTTGAAGATGTAGTTGATGACCCCCCAGGACGGGCTGTAGAGCAGCTGCCAGAACAGGCCGATGACGGCCGCCGACATCATCATCGGCAGCAGCAGCAGCGTGGTGATGAAGCCCTTGAAGGGAATCGGCCGGTTGAGCAGCAGCGCCAGGCCGAAGCCGACGATCATCTGACCGCCGACCGAGACGAGCACGTATTTCGCCGTGACGGTGAAATTGTTCCAGACGTTGGGATCGGACAGCAGATCCCGGTAGTTCTGCAGGCCGACAAACAGCGCCTCTACGTTCGAGGAGGCGCTGTAGCTGTAGAACGAATAGCCGAGCGAATAGATCAGCGGGAAGATGTTGAAGACGATCAGAAAGGCGATCGTCGGCAGGATGAACAGGTTGCGGATGGTCAAATCGCTGAGACCGCGCGCAACCGCCGCCGAACCCGCTTCGAGTCTGGTGATCACGCCGGAAGGCCTCGTCGCTGCGCTCGGCCGACGGCGATCGGAGGAAGCGCGGCGGCGCTCCGACCGACGTCCACATCGGTGGCGCGATGTCCGGTCGGTTCGACCATGAAATCGCACGGGCCGAGGGCGGAAAGCCGCTCTGATGTCGCTGTCTGTCGCATGTCCATCGGGGAAGCTCGGCGCCCGTCCCGGACCAGGTCCGGGACGGGCTCTTCCGGGAGTCCCCTAATGGTACCGATGATACTTCTTGAAGGTGTTCTCCCAGTCGGTCGCCAGCCCGTTGAGCGCCTCCTCAGCGGTTCCCTTGTCGCCGACGATGAAGGGATAGAGCCGCTGATTCATCTGGGTCAGCAGCTCGGCATATTCGGGCGTCGCCCAGAAATCCTTCACCATCAGCATCGACTGGTAGAAGGCCTCGTTGTACGGGGTCGCCTTGCGGAAGGCGTCGGACTTCAGCACGGCGGTGCTGCAGGTGTAGCCGCCGAGCTCGGCCCACTTCTTCTGGGTCTCGTCCTTGATGAACCACTCGAGGAACTTGATCGCGGCATCGCGCTTCTTCGAGTAGGAGACGATGGAGATGCCCTGGCCGCCGAGCGCGGCGAAGTGCGCCCCCGTCGGTCCCTTCGGATTGGCGAAGAACCCGGTGTCCTTGGCGTGCGGATTGGTCGCCGGGTTGGCCAGCGCCGGGAAGAACGCGAAGAAGTTCATGCTCATCGCGGCGAGGCCCTCGGTGATCGCCTGGTTGTCCTCCAGGAAGAACACCTTGCCCCAGCCCGGCGGCGTGAACTTGTAGAGATCCCGGTAGGCCTTGAGGCCCTCGATCGCGGCCTTGGAATTGACCAGGCCGGCGACCTTG
>JBEKZK010000540.1:0-4202 GCA_049509935.1 Xanthobacteraceae bacterium
GACGCCGTGCGTGCGGCGGTGGGCACGCTGCGTTTTGCCCACCCTACGGTTCCACGATGTGACGACGCCGCGCGTGGGCGGTGGGCACGCTACGCTTTGCCCACCCTGCGGGCTCAACTCAATCGACAGGCTTTACGCGGCGCGGACGGTGGCGAGGAACCGGTCGACCTCGGCGCGCAGATGGACGCTCTTGCTCGCCAGCAGCTGGGCCGACGCCAGGACCTTGCCGGAGGCGGCGCCGGTCTCGTTCGCGCCGGCGCTCACGTCGCCGATATTGGCGGCCACCTCGGCGGTCCCGCGGGCGGCGTTGTGGATGCTGCGGGCGATCTCCCGCGTCGACGCGCCTTGCTCCTCGACCGCTGCGGCGACCGTCGAGGCGATTTCCGAAATGCGGGCGATGGTGCCGCCGATCTCCTTGATCGCGGCGACCGAGACCTGCGTTGCCGTCTGCATTCCGCCGACCTGCAGCCCGATCTCCTCGGTCGCCTTGGCGGTCTGGGTGGCGAGCGCCTTCACCTCCTGGGCGACGACGGCGAAGCCGCGGCCCGCATCGCCGGCGCGCGCCGCCTCGATGGTGGCGTTGAGGGCGAGCAGGTTGGTCTGCTCGGCGATCGCGGTGATCAGCTTGACGACGTCGCCGATGCGATGCGAAGCCTGCGAGAGGTCGGCGATCCGGGCGTCGGTCCTCTCCGCCTGCTTCACCGCCTCGCCGGCGATGTCGCGCGAATCCTGCACCCGCCGGGCGATCTCGTTGATCGAGATGTGCATCTCCTCGGTCGCCGCCGCGACCGTGCGCACGTTGCCGGAGGCGTCCTCGGATGCGTGCGCCACCGCGGTGGACAGCTGCTGCGTCGTGTCCGCCGTTCCGGTGAGCCGCGCGGCGGCGGCCTCGAGCTCGGCGGAGGCGACCGAGACCGTGTCGATGATGGCCCCGACCGTCGCCTCGAAGTCGGCCGCGAGCCGGCTGGTGGTTGCCCGGCGCTCGGCCTCGGCCGCCGTCTTGGCGGCGGCCTCGACCGCGTTGTCCTCGCGCACCCGCGACTTGAGCCGATCGCGAAACGCCATCACGGCGCCGGCGATGGCGCCGATCTCGTCCTGGCGGCCGTTGCCGATCACGGCCGCATCGAGATCGCCGCCGGCGAGCCGGTACAGCGAGGCGGTCAGCGCGGTCAGCGGTTTCGACACGCCGCGGCCGAGAGCGAACGCAAGCGCCAGGAAGGCGACGCCGGTCGGCCCGCAGGCGAGCGTCAGCCTGAGGACGATCCCGAGGACCAGCTGATCGGCCGCCTCGGCGTGGAGCCCGGTGCCGATGAGAGCCTCGCGGAAGGAGACGATCGCGTACCCGGTGCCGCCGAGCATGATCAGGCCGGCAACCGCCACCACCAGGAAGAACCGTCGTCCGATCGTCAGCCCCGAGATGCTGTGCCGTGCCGTCATCGCCGACCCCCAAAAAGGATCCGTCAGTCGTAGGCGAATAGGATTAACGGGCGGTTGAGCAAGGGCCCGAGTGCGCCCATCGGGGCCGCCGGCGCCCGAGCCGATCGCCCGAGCAGGACTCGCGCGGTCAGGCCACCTTGGCGAGCTTCTGCAGGCAGCGCACGGTCTTCGGCATCGGCGTCTCCGGGAAGCTGGTCGTCCAGTTGGTGACGCCGACCTCGCCGACGTAGATGTCGCCCTGCGAATCGAGCGCCACGCCGTGCGGGGCGAGGAATTTTCCCGCCTCCAGCCCGGGCCCGTGCTCGCCGCCGAGCCGCGCGATCCGTTTGCCCCTGGCGTCGACGACGGACAGCCGCGGCCCGAGGTTCGGCACCTTGAGATTGACCGGCATGCCGGGCCCGAGCTCGCCGACGATGAAATTCGGCGTCCGGCCGCCGCAGCAATGCAGCGCGCACGGCCGGTGCAGATTGTTCCACTGCGTCTCGTACCGGCCGTCGCCGTCGAACACCTGCACGCGGTGGTTCTCGCGGTCGGCGACGTAGACCCAGCCGTCGTGGTCGGTGGCGATGTTGTGGACGATGTTGAACTGGCCGGGATCGGTGCCCGGCTCGCCCCAGGTCTTCATCAGCTTGCCGTCGGGCGTGTACTTGTGGACGCAGGCGTTGCCGTACCCGTCGGAGACGTAGATCTCGCCCTTGGGCGACAGCGCCGTGTGGGTGCAGCGATGGAACGGCTCGCCGCTCATGAACGGCGCCGGCTTGCCGGGAATGCCGATCGTCAGCAGCACCTTGCCGTCGGTGGTGCATTTGCGCACCGTATGGTCGCCGTCGTCGGTGCAGTACAGATGGTCGTCGGCGTCGATGTGGAGCCCGTGGGCGCGCTTGAACAGGCCCTCGCCCCAGCTGGTGATGAAGTGTCCGTCGCGGTCCAGCACCACCATCGGATGAGCGCCGCGGTTGAAGACGTAGACGCGGTCCCGGCTGTCGACGGCGACCGAGCCGACGTCCCTGAGGTCCCAGCCGTCGGGCAGCTTCGCCCAGTCCTCGACCACGCGGTAGCGATGCTCGCCCGAGCCCAGAATGACCATGGTGTCCTCCCCGATCGGCCGTCCCGTGTCGCCGGGCTCAGCCCTTCACGTCCAGCAGCTCGACATCGAAGATCAGCGTGGCGTTGGGCGGAATGACGCCGCCGGCGCCGCGGGCGCCGTAGCCGAGGTCGGGCGGAATGATGAGCGTGCGCTTGCCGCCGACCTTCATGGTGGCGACGCCCTCGTCCCAGCCGGCGATCACCTGGTGCTTGCCGATGGGAAACTCGAACGGCTCGCCGCGGTCGACCGAGCTGTCGAACTTCTTGCCCTTGGCGCCATCCTGGTAGAGCCATCCGGTGTAATGCATGACGCAGATCTGCCCGGGCTTGGGCGAAGCGCCGGTGCCGACCTTGCTGTCCGTGATCTTCAAGCCCGATGCTGTGGTCATGGTCTTCCCGGCCTGGGCGGCTGCTGGAGTGGGCGCGCCGGCTGCGATGAGGCCGGCCGATGTGGTCATGAGCGCGAGTGCCAACAGGGCACCTGCACGACGAAAAGCCGGCATCCGCGTCCTCCCTTTGGATCGACTGCACGAGGGCAGGGGGGCCTCTTTACCCCAACTGCGGGCGCGCTCCCATCGCTTTTTGCGGAGTGGCGCGGGGGGGCTGATGTAGCCCGCATGGAGCGCAGCGGAATGCGGGAACGGCCTCGGAGGCGGCACGGCCGCCCCCGGATTTCGCCATAGCCCGTCGAAGACGGGCGTAACCGCCCTGATGGCTCCATCCGGGCTACGATGGTGCCTAAAGAGGGTAACGGCCTCGGAGGCGGCACCACTGCCCCGGATTTCGCCATGGCCCGTCGAAGACGGGCGTAACCGCCTGATGGCTCCATCCGGGCTATGATTGGGTAACGGCCTCACCGGCCGCCGGTCTGGCGGCCCCCTTCGGGGTTGCGGCGCTCGCGATGCATCGGAGAGCGCAACAGGTGCCTGAGGAGCTCGGAGCGGTTGACGGTGCTGCGCTCCCTGAACACGCTCTCGCCGGAGGACGGCAGGGTGTCCTCGTCGGCCCGGGCCACCGGGGCGGCAACCGGCTGGCGGACGCTCGCCGCGACGGGCGCACGTGCCGCCTTCGGCTCGTATTCCGCCAGGGCCTCGCGGAGGCGCAGAAGCTTGCGATACCGCGGATCGTTGCGAATCTCTTCCTCGAGATCTGCAATCTCGGCTTTCAGGACCGACAGGAAATCTACTGACATGGATCTCGTATAGATCCGCCTGCAGCGGAGTCAATGCTCGCAACCAGAACATTTTGGGGAAAAACAATAAACGCCTCACGGTCGTCATCACGCGGCGTCATGTCCTATTCGGACCCACCAGCCGGGGACGGTCCGGCAGGCCCGGCGGAGGACGCGACACCCGTCGCGCGACGCCGGCGACATGGCACGGGCAGGCCGAGCCTTGGACCGCCAAGTCGCGCCCTTCACGGTCGCTCACCGTCGCATGGAGGCCCGATCCCTGCGAGCCTGCCGTCAGGCGGACTCGAGCCGCCCCGGCGCGCATCACTGCAATGCCTTGTACTTCTTCGTCTCGTCTCTGAGCAGGTTGCTTCCCAAGGCCAGGCACTGGGTCGCGATGTCATTCTCGATGATGTCGATCATGATGTTGTGGCCACCGGTGGTCAGTCCGAACTTATGGTCGATGCATGCCTTGACCAGAATCTTGAAGCTCGACACGGCCTCCGCG
>JBEKZK010000541.1:0-4161 GCA_049509935.1 Xanthobacteraceae bacterium
CGTTGGGCGAGCGCGTCGCGTCCGCTGCGCACCTGGCCCTGCTGTGCATCGCCAACAGCGACGCGCTCTATCACGATGCCGAGCATACCATGCAGGTGACGCTCGCAATGCGGGCGATCCTGTTCGGCCGGTGCCTGCTGGTCGAAACCTCGGCGGAGGACTGCGCGCACATGCTCGTGGCCAGCCTCATGCACGACATCGGCTACGTCCGCGGCATTCTGCCGGGCGACGACGACACCGGTCTGGTGGTCGACGACACCGGGCGGAAAATCTGCCTGCCCCGCGGATCGTCCGACGCCGCGCTCCAGTCCTACCACGTCGAGCGCTCGAAGCTGTTCGTGCTCGATCGCATCGGCGCGAGCAAATTTCTCGATGCGCCGCGGATCGCCCGAGCCATTGCGGCGACGCAGTTTCCGCCGTGCGATCTGCCGGAGAACGAAGTCCTCGACGAGGAGGCTTCGCTGATGCGGGCGGCAGATCTGATCGGCCAGCTCGGCGATCCCCACTATCTGCAGAAGGTGAAGGCGCTCTACCATGAGTTCCAGGAAGCCGGGACCAACGAGGAGTTCGGCTACACGTCGCCGGCGGACCTGATCGATCTGTACCCGCGGTTCTATTGGAACGTCGTATCGCCGCGCATCCATATGGCGATTCGCTATCTCAACGTCACCGCGGAGGGGCGGCAATGGCTCGCCAATCTGTACAGCAACGTGTTCCGCGCCGAGCGGAGCGTCAGCCTCGAGGGACTGCCGCGATTGCCCCGAGCCGTCGCCCGGTCGTGACCAGATACAAAAACCCAATCGCCACTGCTACGAATCCAGGCGCCATTGTCCTCATAGCGAACCTCCATTGACCCGACTACGGTGAATGGAGTGGACCAACCGCGCAAAGTCAACACGGTGGGTCCCGGTTTCACGTCCGGCGACAGACTTCACGCGCACGCAGTGGAGCGACGACGACCAAGAGTAAAAGGTGGTCTGTCCAGGTCTGTCCCCATTTCCCGTATTTCCCCCATTTGCGGCTACTCGATCGGGTGTTTCCGGCTCCAGGCCGTCGCGTTCTGGTACAGATGGGCGACGCGGAGCACCGTGCGGTCGTCCCCGGGCCTGCCGACGATCTGCAGGCCGAGGGGCAGACCGTTGCGGTCGAAGCCGCACGGCACGCTGACGGCCGGCAGCCCGTAGTAGTTGGCGAACATGGTGTTCTGCGCCGACAGCGCCTGCGGGTCGGCGCCCGCGTCCTCGATCGTCGGCGTCGTCGCCGCCGTGGTCGGCAGCACCAGGACATCGATGTCGGCGAACAGCTATCCGGCGATCGCCCGCCGGTCCACCTCGATGTGACGCACGTCGAAGCCGGGATTGTCGAACGGGGCGGTAGCGTTGCGCACGGCACCGAGCTTGCGCAGAACGTCCACCGCCGCATCGAAGGCTGCCGTCACCTGCTCGCCGGCGGAGAAATTGATCACCGCGCCGATCCGCGGCCTGGCGCCGCGCTCGAGCGCCGCGAGGTCCCCCGGCTTCGCTCCGGCATCGGGTTCCGCAAGGACGCTCAGCATCAGCGCCGCGTCTGCGGCGCTGCGCGTGGTCACGGCGGCGTGCGCCAGCCACAGGATCGACCCGTCGACCGGTTCGCCGTCCAGGATGCCCTCGTTGCTGATCAGCCGGTACGTCCCCTTGAAGCCGGTCACGCCGCAGCATGACGCCGGCAGGCGGCAGGAGCCGATGGCGTCGGTATCCAGTGTGGCGAAACACATGCCCGCGGCAACCGCCGCCGCCGACCCGCCGGACGATCCGCCGGCGATGCGGGCGGGGTTCCAAGGATTGTGGACCGGTCCGAAACAACTGTCCGCTGACGTTGTGCCCATGGCCAGCCTGTGCATGTTGGTCTTGCCGATGATGACCGCACCGGCGTCCTTGAGCCTGCGAACCGCCACCGCGTCCCGTGCCGGCACGCGGTTCGTGAAATGCTCGAAGGCCGCCGTCGTCCTGATGCCGGCGGTGTCGAACATGTCCTTGATGCCCACCGGAATGCCGTGCAGCGGTCCGCGCCAATGACCGGCATCGAGCTCGGCCTCGGCAGACTTCGCCTGCTCGAGGGCCTGGTCGGCCAGGACGGTGATGAACGCATTGAGCTGCCGGTCGAGCCGATCGATGCGCGCCAGCGTGGCCCGGACCAGCCCTTCGGGCGAGATGGTGCGCCGCCGGATGCCTTCGCCGACGTCGGCAATGCTGGCGTAGCAAAGCCCCTTCGCCGACCCCTTGCGCGAGCGACCCGAAGTCCTGGCTGCATTGCGACCGGTCGTCATGGCGTTTTCCTCGATCCCCCACGAGATGTGCCTGGCCTATCGAAGAGAACACCCAGATAGCGCCGCAAATGCGCGAGATTTTCGCGCACGACCTCGGGGCCCTGCCTGGCCTTGGCAAAGATGAACGAGCCCTGCAGAACGGTCTGCATGAAGGTGCCGACGCTGTCGGCGGTCCACGAGGCGGTCGGGGCGTAGCGCTGCCTGGCGGCTTCGATGTCACGGGTCAGCTCGGCGATGTGCGACGACAGACCACGATCGGCGGCCGCGCGGATCTCCGGGTGCGTCGCGTACGTCTCCTGGACCAGGGTGCCGAGCAGGCAGGTGTACTCTGACGGCTCGCCGCGCAGGATCGCGGCGCGAAAGTCCAGATAGCCGAGCAGGCGATCCAAGGGGTCCGGCAAGCTACGGTACGGCGCTGCCGCGAACAGGTCTCGAGTCACCATTTCCCAATGGGCGACGGCCGCCACCGCCAGCTCGTCCTTGCTCTTGAAGTGATGGAAGAAGCTGCCCTTGGTCACCCCCGCCTGGTGGCAGATGTCGTCCACCGTCGTGGCCGCATAGCCCTTGGCGCGGACCGCATGCAGGGCCGCGTCCAGGAGCCTGGTCTTCGATTCGTGCTGCGTCTGCGGGGTCATGACGGCGTGCTCCATACCAACTGGTAGGTATCAAACCATCCAGTCGGTATGGCGTCAACGAAAAAATCTCTCTCGTCGACAGCGCCCCAAGCCGCACGGGCGTGGCTGCGCCATCGCGACCGAGGCACGGCAACCGCCGGCGACCCGCGTCACATTCCGGCTTCCAGCCCAACCCGAACGTTGCTAAGACACCTCGCTGTTTGGATCATCTCGCTCGAGGACTGCCGGCTTGCGCAGCAATGATCGGATGCGCATCGCCGTCGTCGGCGGCGGCCCGGCCGGCCTCTATTTCGCGTACCTGTGGAAGAGCCGCCATCCGCAATCCGATATTGTGCTTTACGAGCAGAACCCCGCCGACGCGACGTGGGGTTTCGGCGTCGTGCTCTCCGAGCGCGCGCTGGACTTTCTGCGTGCCGGCGAACCCGACACGGCCGATGTCATCGCGCCCCACATGGAAACCTGGCGGAACATCACGCTCGATCTCAACGGCGCCGAGGTCGCGATCGACGGGGTAGGTTTTTCGGCAATCGGCCGGCTCGAGCTTCTTCGCCTGCTTCAGCATCGCGTCCGCTCGGTCGGAATCGAGGCGAGATTCGGCTTGCCCGTGGAATCCCTCGACGAGCTCGGCGATATCGATCTCATCGTCGGAGCGGATGGCTTGAACTCGGTGGTGCGCCGCGCCTTCGCGGACGAGTTCGGGACGTCGCTGACATACGGCGACAATTGGTTCGCATGGTACGGGACGACCAGACGTTTCGAGACCCTGAGTCAGACCTTCATCGAGACCGGGCTCGGCACCTTCAACGCGCACCACTATCGCTATGCGCCCGGATCGAGCACGTTCCTGGTCGAATGCGACGAGGCGACCTTTGAGCGCAACGGCTTCGCCGGGCAGACCATCGAGGAATCGAAGGCGGTGTGCGAATCGGTGTTCGCCCGCACGCTCGACGGCCATCCGCTCATGTCCAACAAATCGCTGTGGCGCCGGTTTCCCTGGCTGTGGACCGATCGATGGCACGTTCGCAACCTGGTGCTGATCGGTGACGCGGCACATACCGCGCACTTTTCCATCGGCTCGGGCACCCGGCTGGCGATGGAGGATGCGATTGCGCTGGCGCAGGCGCTGGAAGCGGACGACGATCTTGCCGGCGGGCTCGCGCGGTACGACGCCGAGCGCCGCCCCATCGTCCGGACCCTGGTCGACGCGGCGAAGACCAGTGC
>JBEKZK010000542.1:0-4705 GCA_049509935.1 Xanthobacteraceae bacterium
GATGACGAGAAGATGAACCGTTGCCTATAAAAGCAGCACTATCATATGGGCAGGAAGACGCAGATGGAGCGTTCATGGACACCCGTCGCATTGCAACGCCGGGAGATTGATCAGCATGACCGGATTGCTCCCCAGCACCCCGAGACACAATAGAGCAATACCTGTGCCAGCTCGGGACTTGCATGAGGTGCAGCCCGGGATCATGCAGCGGCAGGAGCTCCGATGACGGCAGCTATCGTGAGTCACGGCGGCATTGCAACTAAATGAATTGTCATGGCGACGGTGCTCTTCGCCGGCCGGGCATCGCACCGGGGTGGCTCGCACCGGCCCGGCGCGCCCCAACCCGCCCATTGAGAATCTCTCCTTCCGACCCCATTTCCATCCGCAAGATGTTGGGCGTATTCCCGCCCTCGCGAGTTTCAACAGCCCGATATCTCCTTTCATCCTGGTCCGCAGCGGCGCCCTGCCGCCATGTCCCTAAGGAGGCTCCATGAAGTTCGCTGTCGGTCAGCCGGTGCGGCGGTTCGAGGATTTATCGCTCATCACCGGGCACGGGCGCTATACCGACGACATCACCTTGCCCAACATGGCGCATGCGTTCGTGCTGCGCTCACCGCTTGCCCATGGCGTCATCCGCCGGATCGATGCCGCCGCAGCCCGCGCCATGCCGGGCGTGCTGCTGGTGCTGACCGGCCACGACGTTACGGCCGACGGGCTCGGCGACGTGCCGTGCGGGGCGCCGCTGGTGAGCCGCGACGGCAAGCCGCGCCACGACACGCCGCGGCCGGTGCTCGCCATCGACAGGGTGCGTCACGTCGGCCAGCCGGTCGCCCTCGTGGTCGCCGAGACTCTCGGCGCCGCGCGCGATGCCGCCGAGGCGATCGAGGTGGACTACGAGACGCTCCCCTCAGTGGTCGACGCCCGCGCCGCGCTCGCGCCCGATGCGCCAAAGCTGTTCGACCACATGCCGGGCAACCTGCTGTTCGACTGGGACAACGACGTCTGCGATTTCGCCGCCACCGAGGCGGCGTTCGCCCGTGCGGCCCGGGTGGTGAAGCTCGACATCGTCAACAACCGCGTGGTCGCCAACGCGATGGAGCCGCGCAACGCCATCGGCGACTGGGAGGAGGCGACCGGGCGCGCGGTGCTGCACACCGCGACGCAAGGGTCGCACTTCGTGCGCGATCCGCTGGCCGAGGCGGTGCTCAAGGTGCCCAAGGAGAAGGTCCGGGTCGTGACTCCGACCAATGTCGGCGGCGCCTTCGGCATGAAGGCGTTCGTCTACCCCGAGCAGGCGGCGGTGGTGTGGGCGGCGAGCAAGCTCAAGCGTCCGGTCAAATGGCAATCCGACCGCTCCGAGGGCTTCGTCTCCGACAACCAGGGGCGCGATCACATCACCCACGCCGAGCTCGCGCTCGACGCGGAGGGACGCTTCCTCGGCATCCGGGTGGAGATCATCGCCAATCTCGGCGCCTACCTGTCGCCGATGGGACCGTTCGTGCCGACCCGCTCGTCGGATCTGATCTGCGGGCTCTACACGGCGCCGGCGATCGCCATCAACGTCAAGGGTGTGTGCACCAACACCGTGCCGGTGTGCGCCTATCGGGGCGCCGGGCGGCCGGAAGCCTCCTATCTGATCGAGCGCCTGGTGGACGCCGCGGCGCGCGACATCGGCATGAGCCCGGACCGCATCCGCCGCATCAACCTGATCCCGCCGGCAGCCATCCCGTACACCTCGGCGACGAAGATCACCTTCGATTCCGGCGAGTTCGAGAAGGTGATGGACCTGTGCATCGCCAAGTCCGACTGGGCGGGCTTTGCGGCGCGGCGCCGCGACAGCGAGCAGCGCGGGCTGCTGCGCGGCATTGGCCTCGCGACCTATACGGAGCGCTGCGGCGGTGGCTTTCCGGAGATCGCCTCGATCGAGTTCAAGGACGAGCGCGTCGAGCTGGTGATGGGCAACCAGGAATACGGCACCGGGCTCTACACCGCCTACAAGCAGCTCGTGTCCGACCGGCTCGGCATCGACGCCGACCGCATCGACGTCATCATGGGCGACACCGACCGCTCGCCGCGCGGGCTCACCGGCGGCTCGCGCGCGCTCCCGGTCGCGGGGTCGGCGCTGCACGAGGCGTCGCTGAAGATCATCGACAAGGGCCGGCAGATCGCCGCCCACCTGCTGGAGACGGCGGCGGTCGACATCGAGTTCGGCGACGGCGAGTTCCGCGTGGTCGGAACCGATCGCCGGGTCGACCTGTTCGCGGTGGCCGCCGCCGCGCGCGAGCCCGCCCGGCTGCCGTCCGGCATGGCACCCGGCCTCGACACCACCCAGGTGCAGACTCCGTCGGCCAACACGTTTCCCAACGGCTGCCACATCATCGAGGTCGAGATCGATCCCAACAGCGGCGTGGTGCGGGTCGACCGCTACACCGTGGTCGACGATTTCGGCGCCGTGATCAATCCGATGATGCTCGAGGGCCAGGTGCACGGCGGCATCGTGCAGGGGCTGGGCCAGGCGCTGCTCGAGCATACCGTGTACGACGAGGAGTCCGGTCAGCTGGTCACCGGCTCGTTCATGGACTACGCGTTGCCGCGCGCCAGCGACCTGCCGTACTTCTCGTTCTCCACCCACAACGTGCCGTGCAAGGCCAACCCGCTGGGCATCAAGGGCGCCGGCGAGGCCGGCGCCATCGGGGCGCCGCCGGCGGTGATCAACGCCATCGTCGATGCGCTGCACACTAAGGCCGGGGTCCGCCACATCGACATGCCGGCGACGCCGCGCCGGGTGTGGGAGGCGCTCCACCGCGACGGCGGGTGAGGCGGTTCGGACTCGAAATAGGCACGGCGAGGGTTGGGTTTCGCGCTTTGGGCCGAGATGTCCCCGAGGATTTTGCGGGCTCGCGCCAAATGATAGCGTCGCAAATCAACCCACCAGATGTCGAAGATGGCAGACCGATGGGGCTTCGCAATCCCTATCTGGACTTCTTCCGCGCCATGCCGCCGGCCTGCCGCCGCGACCCCGCGGTTGCGCCATCGGCCGGTGAATTGCTGTCTCCGGAATGGCTCACGCTGAAGGCCGCGATCGCCGGTCACTTCGCCTGGGCGGTCCCGACCGAGGACGCCATCCGCACCGTCGTCAGGCACGCCACCCAGGTGGTCGAGGTCGGCGCCGGCAGCGGCTACTGGGCGTGGATGATGCGGCAGGCCGGCATCGCGGTGGCGGCGTTCGACGCCAGCCCTCCGGCGTTCACCTGGAGCGAGGTCGGCCTGGGCGACGAACGCGTGGCCATGCATTACCCGGACCACATGCTGTTTCTGTGCTGGCCGCCGTGGAACAGCGACATGGCGTACAATGCCCTTGCGAGCCATCGGGGCGATCGTCTGGTCTACGTCGGCGAATGGATGGGTGGCAGCGCCAATGCGCGCTTCTTCGAGCACCTGGTCGGGGGGTTCGAGGCCGTCGATGTGGTCGAGCTACCCCAATGGCACAATCGCGACGACCGCCTGATGGTCTTCAGGCGACGAGGCTCGCCGGCCTGAAGCATGTCCCGGCGAAGTGGACCCGGTTCGCCGATCAAGGACATGCGCAAACAAGGGAATCTACAGCGCTTTCCGGGTCGCGGCGCTGCAACGAGCGATTCACTACGACCGGAAAGCGCTGTAGCGGTTCGAACGCTATCCGACGGCCTGGCCGGAAGCCGCCTTGCTCGCCGCGATCATGGCGTTCATCCGGTAGTAGGTGGTGGGATCGCTTCGGGTCGGGTATGCGGGCGGAATGTAGAGCGTGTAGCCCGCCGACAGCGGCCCGTAGGCGAGCTCCGTCACGGTGATCTGGCGAATGATCGGCTCGCAACCGTGGAACACGGCCGCCTCGTACAGATACATCGGATGGGAGGCCGGGTAGATCGACAGCAGCCGCTCGATCAGCAGCGGCATCGCCGAGAGATCGTAGCCGCTCGTCTTGAAGGTGGCGTCGCCGACGACCCCGATCTGCCAGAGCACCACCGAGCTGGTCGGATCGATGACGCGGCCGTTGAGCAGGAAGTCGGTCGCCTCGTAGGACTGGCAGCCGCTGATTCCGGGATCGACGCCGAGATCGGCGAACAGGCAGTCCTCCGAGGAGATCCCGGGCAGCATCCGCGCGCTGTAGCGGTTACCTTGTCGGCCTGCCTGATCCAGGCAACCGATTCCATGGTCATGTGACCGACGGTGCGGATGCCGGTCCCGACGACGACCAGCGATCCCTTGTGCTGTCCGTTGGAACGTTGGGCTGCGACGGGTGGCGCATCCGCGGCAGGCCGCTGGACGTCGCGCTGTTCCGTGTCCTGGTGTTTGGCATCCGCGGTCATGTCCGGTTACCTCATTTCGGCCCTCGGGCCTGCGGTCGAGAAGCGCACAGATGGCCGCGGGTGGCGCGGGACGCCACCACGCGTTTCGTCTCTTGCCGGCGAGGTCCGAGCCGGCGTCTCCTGCAGACGCCCTGATCCTATTGTTGCTGTCCCGGGAACACGGGATGGATCTGCGGAAAGACCGGCGGTTGCACCACCTGGGGGAAGATCTGCGGATGGACGACGACCTGCGGATGGATTTGCGGGTGGACGACGACCTGCGGATGGACCAGCGGCTGCAGCGGGATGTGCGGCTGGATCTGAGGTTGGAACGGGCCCTGCGGGAAGATCTGCTGCGGGAAGATCTGCGGGTGCAC
>JBEKZK010000543.1:0-4150 GCA_049509935.1 Xanthobacteraceae bacterium
CCGTTCGCCCACACCTTGGACATCGCGATCTCAAACGGCGTCAGCGGCATGACCAGCAGGTGGTCCATGGTCCCGTGCTCGCGCTCGCGGACGATCGCGGCGCCGGCCAGGATGATGGCCAGCATGGTGATGTTGTTGATGATGCCCATCACGCTGCTGAACCACGCGGTGGTGATGTTCGGGTTGAAGGCGATCCGCACGTCGAGATTGACCGTCGACAGCGGCACCCCCTCCGCGCGGGAGAGGAAGTCGGTGATCTCGGTGGCGACGATCTGCTGGGCGTAGCCGGATCCGAGTCCGGCCTGCACCATCGCGGTGGCGTCGACGTCGATCTGCACCCCCGGCCGGCGCCGCCCCAGCACGTCGCGCTCGAAGTTCGGCGGGATGTCGACCACGAAGGTGAACCGTCCCTTGTTCATCAGCGGGACGATGTCGCGCTCGGCGATCAGCTGCGGCGGCTGGAACAGCGGCGGCAGGAACGCATGGGCGATGCGGCGCGACAGCTCGGAATGATCCTCGTCGACGATGGCGATCGAGGCGTTGTGCAGCTCCTGCGAGTTGCTCCGCGCCTGCAGGGTCACGGCGAGCGAGAATGCATAGATCACCATCACCAGCAGCACGTAGTCCTGCAGGAAGCTGCGCAGCTCCTTGACGCCGAGCCAGTAGATGTTCGCCGCCTTGCGCATCACCCGGACCTACCGTTCCTGCTTGCGCAGCAGCAGGACGTTGAGCAAAGTCAGGATCGGGACGAACGCCGCGAGCGCCATGAGGTTCGGGCCGAGGTCGGCAAAGCCCAGCCCCTTGGTGAAGGTGCCGACGCTGACCGGCACGAAATAGGTCATCGGGAAGGCGCGCCCCATGATCTGCGCCGTCCCCGCCAGCGACGACACCGGCACCATCATGCCGGCGAACTGCGTCGCCGGCAGCACCGTCAGGATCGCGGTGCCGAACAGGGCGGCGATCTGGGTGCGGGTGAACGCCGAGATCACCATGCCGTAGGCGGTCATCGTGGTGACGTAGATCAGCACGCCGAGCAGCAGCGTCGGGAAGCTTCCCTTGAGGGGAACCTGAAAGACGAACAGCGCCATCGTGAACATCAGCGCGAAGTTGGCCATCGCCACCGCGATATAGGGAAGCTGCTTGCCGAGCAGGAACTCGAGCCGGGTGACCGGCGTCACGTAGAGGTTGGTGATCGAGCCGAGCTCCTTTTCCCGGACGATCGCGAGCGCCATCAGGATCGCGGGAAACAGCGCGAGCATCAGGGACATGTTCGCCGGCACCATCGCGTAGATGCTGTCGAAGTCCTGATTGTACTTGAACCTGAGCTCGATGTCGGCGGGCGGCGGCCGCGCCGGCACCGTGGTCTTCACCGCCGGATCCGCCAGGTAGAGCTGATGCATGCCCTCCAGGTAGCCGCGGATGGTCTCCGCCCGGAACGGCATGGCGCCGTCGACCCAGGCGCCGACCCAGGCGGGCCGCCCGCGCTTGATGTCGCGGCCGAAGCCGGGCGGGATCTCGACCGCCGCCTTGATGTCCCCGCTCTTGAGACGATTGTCGAGGTCCGCATAGCCCTCGAGCGGCGCCTTCTCGACGAAATAGCTCGAGCCCCTGAGCTCCTCCAGATACGCCCGGCTCTCCGGACTCTGGTCGTGATCGAGCACCGCGAACGACAGGTTGTTGACGTCGGTCGAGACGCCGAACCCGAACACCAGCATCAGCAGCGTGGTGCCGAACAGGCTGAACCCGAGGCGGATCGGGTCGCGCAGCAGCTCCAGGGTCTCGCGGATCGTATAGGCGAGGAGACGCTGCAAACTGAACCGGGAACGCATCGGCGCCCGCGGCGGATCGCCGGCGTTCTCGGAGCGGACGAGACCGTCGGCCGCCGGCGCACGTGCGCCGGTCGCCTCCTCGAGATAGCTGATGAAGGCGTCCTCGAGCGAGGCGGCGCCGCGCGCGCTCACGAGCTCCGCCGGCGCGCCGGTCGCGAGCACGCGCCCGCAGTCCATCAGCGAGATCCGGTCGCAGCGCGCGGCCTCGTTCATGAAGTGGGTGGAGACGAAGATGGTCACGCCCTGATTGCGCGACAGGTCGATCAGCGCTTCCCAGAAGCGGTCGCGCGCCAGCGGATCGACCCCGGAGGTCGGCTCGTCGAGGATGAGGATTTCCGGCGCGTGGACGATGGCGACCGCCAGCGACAGCCGCTGGCGGATCCCCAGCGGCAGGTCGAGGGCGCGCTGGTCGAGATGGTCGGCGAGGCCGAACCGTTCGACCAGCTCGGCGATGCGCGCCTTCGCCTTGTGCGCCGGCAGGTGGAAGAGGTGGGCGTGCAGGTCGAGGTTCTGCCGGACCGTGAGCTCGGCATAGAGCGAGAACGACTGCGACATGTAGCCGACGCGATAGCGCGAGCGCATGTCGGCGGCATCGAGCGGCTGCCCGAACAGCAGCGCCTCGCCTTCGCTCGGCGCCAGCAGGCCGGTCAGCATCTTCATGGTCGTGGTCTTGCCGCAGCCGTTGGAGCCGAGGAAGCCGAAGATCTCGCCGCGCTCGATGGTGAAGCTCACCCGGTCGACCGCGGTGAAATCGCCGAACCGGCAGGTGAGATCGCGGGCGGTGATCACGGGCTCGCCGTCGATCACCCGCAGCGGCGGTATCCGCAGCGCGTGATGGCCGTCACGCTGCCGCGAGGGAAGCAGCGCGATGAAGGCGTCCTCCACCGTGGCGGCGCCGGTCGAGGCCTCGAGCGCCGCGGGGGAGCCGGTCGCCAGCACTTTTCCGCCGTTCATTGCCACCAGCCAGTCGAACCGCGCGGCTTCCTCCATGTAGGCGGTCGCCACCACCACGCTCATGCCGCGCCGGCGTGCGCGCATGCCGTCGATCAGCTCCCAGAACTGGCGGCGGGACAAAGGGTCGACGCCGGTCGTCGGCTCGTCGAGGATCAGCAGATCGGGATCGTGGATCAGGGCGCAGCACAGCCCGAGCTTCTGCCGCATGCCGCCCGACAGCTTCTTGGCCGGCCGGTCGGCGAACGGCGCGAGCCCGGTCGCCCGCAGCAGGTCGGCGATGCGCGCGCCGCGCTCGCGGCGCGACTGGCCGAACAGTCGGCCGAAGAACTCGATGTTCTCGCGGACGCTGAGATCGGCGTAGAGGTTCTTGCCCAGGCCCTGCGGCATGTAGGCGATGCGCGGGCAGATCGCGGCGCGGTGCGCAGCATCCGCGATGTCGCCGTCGAGCACCCGGACGGTTCCCGATTGCGCCCGCCGGGCCCCGGCGATGATGCTCAGCAGCGACGATTTTCCCACGCCGTCGGGCCCGATGAGCCCGACCATGCAGCCGGCCGGCAGCGCGATGGTGACCTCATCGAGGGCGACCGCCTTGCCGTAGCGCTGGGTCAGCCCGTCGATGCGCGCGACCGGGTGAACGGGTCCGCTCATGGCGAGGCCGTCCGCAGCACCACCGCGTGCGCCGCTCCCGCCGGCGGCAGCCAGGATGGCCGTCATGACGCTGAAGTCCCTCGCAATTGCGGATTCATCCGGCCACTGCGGCCGGCTCGCCGGCGGCACAAAACCACATCCGGCCGCCGCGGCCTTGATCTGGATCAAGGCTGCGGCGGCGCCTGCGACGGCGCGGCAATTACGGTGACAGTGCACTTAATTGATGCAATTACGCAATTATCGGTGACAGCCAATTACGGTGACAGTGCACTTAATTCAATTACGGTGACAGTGCACCTAATGCCACGTTGCGGCAACGGCGCACTGGCTTGCACAACGGCCATCAACAACTCGGTGCACCGTCACCGTAATTCCATGTTTCTGGTGCTCGCGCGGAGGCACCGATCGTCGAGGCGAGGGTGATCCGGTCACCCCGTCGGGAGCACGCGATGCGCACGGCGCGCGCTGCGGCCCAGCTCGGCTGCGAGGGCTGAAGCTCGATTGACGCGTGACGCGGCCGCGCGTCTGTCCATAGGGTTGCGGCTTGCCGCCATGAGCCGGAGTGGCTAGCCTGACGATAGAAACCGATGGGTCGTCCCGGGGGTGTCGAACCCCTGGGGACTGCCAGGATGCGTTCGGTCGACCTTGAGAGTCGACCGGTTGCGTCGTGGATCACCCGAACGCCGATGGGAGGAACAGGATGGTGCGCGTGGCAGCGA
>JBEKZK010000544.1:0-4137 GCA_049509935.1 Xanthobacteraceae bacterium
CAGCCCGGCCGCCTTGAGCGCATTGGTGATGACGGCGTTGATCTGCAGCTGGAGGGGCCGCGGGACGTCGGTGGGCCTGGACCCCACGCTGTCCTTGAAGCTCGCGAGCCCGGCCGCCTTCATGGCGTTGCTGATGATCGCGTTGACCTGGATGGGAAGCGGCTGCGGGATGTCGGCGGCGGCGGAAGCCGCAACATGCTCCTCGGCCACGCGCTGCCGCGCCGGCGCGTGCGGCCGGTCGGATGCGGCCGGGGCGAGGTTTCGTCCGGCCGCGACCGCCGCGCCGGGACGAACCGCCAGCCCCCAGAATTTCGCGATGTGATAGGACGAGGAAATGCCCACGTCGAGGAGGAACGCTCCGGCGGCGCCGCACTGATGATCGCCATCGCCGACGTGGAGCGGCGTGCCGTGCGCCATGGTGGGGATGGTATAGGATTCGAGCACCGCCTCGCCCTCCGCGTTGCTCCAGACCTGTCGCGGATAGCCGTCGACAGTCTCGGTGAACGTCGGGGCGCCGGGCAGGCCGTGCACATGGGTCCATTGCTTGACGATCTCGTGCGCATTGGACGGAATGACGGTGGTGTCGGCGCCGCCGTGCCAGACCGATACGCACGGCCACGGTCCCTCGTGCGGCGAGGCCGCGCGCACCAGATCGCCCCATGCCGACGCCGGGCGCGGCGGGCACCGGAACATGGTTTCGAACGCCTCGAGCATGTTGCTGGCGGCTCCGTACGGAAGCCCGCCGACGATGGCGCCCCCGGCGAAGACTTCCGGATAGGTCGCCAGCATGACGCAGGTCATCGCTCCGCCGGCCGACAGCCCGGTGATGAATACGCGGCCGGGATCGATCCCATGATCGGTCACCATCCTGGCGACCATCTGCCGGATCGACAGCGCCTCGCCCTGCCCCCGTTCCATGTCGCCGCGTTGAAACCAGTTGAAGCAGAGATTGGCGTTGTTGGAATGCTGCTGCTCGGGCAGCAGCAGCGCGAAACCGTAGCGGTTCGCCAGCGTCGACCATCCGGCGCCGACGTCGTAGCCCGCGGCCGTTTGCCCGCAGCCGTGCAGAACGACGACCAGGCCGCAGCCGGCAGCACCCTGCGGCGGGAGATGGGTGAACATCCGGAGCTCGCCCGGATTGGATCCAAATTCCCGGACTTCCTCCAGGTGATGCGACGAGTGGACATGGTCCGCCGCCGCCGCGCTCCGGGCGCGCACCAGCTTTTCCCAGTGTTGCCGATGGGCGCGGAGACTGCCGAGGGTGTCCTGCAGTTTGGGCATCGCACCGTCCTTCGTGGTCATGCCGGAGAGCTGAGCGGACCCTCCTTACACATGATGTCGTGTATATTTTGTCAAGGGTCGCAGTGGGCAGCGGCTGCCGTGAGGGGATGCCGCTACGTCACTCGGCCGCCGCTGTCGGCCGCAAGGCGGCCTCAGAAAGGCGATTGGCATGAACCGTCACCAACCCCGAATGACCTGCGCGATCGCGGCCCTCGCGTGGCTGTGCCTGGGCATCGCAGCCGTTCGGGCCGGCGAGAACGAACCCACGGACGCGCAGCGTCGCCCGACCGTATGCACCGAGCAATTCGCTCCGGTCTGCGGCCGGATCGGCACGGTCCAGAAGACCTATTCCAATGCGTGCTTTGCCCGCGCCGACGGGGCGACGGTGATCGCCGAAGGCCCTTGCGCGGGCGGCGGCTCGGTGCCGAGCCCCAAACCGTGAGAGTCATCCCCGCAACGGAGCACTCAGGACATCGGCGAGCGCCGCGGTGATCTCGAGCCCGGTCTTGGCTTCCACCCACATGTATTGGCCCGCCGGGTTGACCTCCAGGAAGACGTGGCGGCCCTCCGGGGTCACGATGAAGTCGAAAGCCCCATAGGCCAGGCCGAACGCTCGCATGAACGCGCGGATTTGCGTCGCGAGGGCGGGCGGCAGCGCGACCGCCTGGTGATCGAGATCGAGCGGGATGTGCCGCCAGTCGATCCGGCTCGCGGCGTGCGCCTGCGAATCGATCCTGGCACTGAACAGCCGCTCGCCGACGACGGTGACGCGGAGCTCATGGGCCTTGGGCACGAATTGCTGGAAAATCCCCGGGGTCAGCGCGATGGCGTCGAGGTTGACGATCTCCCGCTCGGTCACCAGCCCGGTGAACAGAGCCTTGCCCGGTTCCGTGTCGAGGCTCTGCGACATCGCCTTGTAGACGACCGGTCCGTCCGCCTTTGCCAGGAATGCGCGCACGGCATCCGCATCGTTGGTGATCAAGGTCGGCGGGATCTCGAGGCCGAGCCGGCGCGCGACGCGCAATTGGGCGGCCTTGGCGTTGGCGGCCGCATGGCGGTGCGGATGGTTGACCCACAGCACGTCATCGATGGTCAGCAGCGCATCCAGCGCACGCTGTGCTTCCGTCTCGGCGAATATCCGCTCGGCCTTGCCGATGCGGTCCGGAAGGCCGAGCGGCCGGAAGCCGCGACACCAGATGCTGACGACATCATCGAGATCGACGCGGCGTCCGTCGGTGACGATCTCGCCGGTGAAGCCCTCGTTCGCGGCCCGACAGGTCAGCGTCGAGCCCAGCGGATAGCGATCGAGATTCCACCGCACGCACGGCACGCCCCGCCGCCGCAGCTCGGCCAGCAGCACATCGGCCGTCGGCTCGAACTGCTCGGTGACGAGAAGACAGGTCTTCGTCACCGCACGCGTCGGCGGCGGTCGATGACCGGTCGCGGCTGACGCCGGTGCAGCGTCAATCGTCGTCCTTTTTCGGGCAATCGCTGCAGCCGGCGGTCACCGTCGGCAGTGCCAGCTTGAGCTTCCTGGCATCCTCATAGACGGCCTGACCGTTCGCCGGATCGACCATCATCTGCAGACGCGGATCGTAGACCATCGTCGGGAGCTTGACGCCTGCGCCCTCGCCGACGAACTGGTTGGCGAACACCCGGTCAGGACCGGCGACCGCCCCGACCGCGGTCCCGGCGACCCCCAGACCGAGCATCAGCAGACTGCGACGAACGCGAAGCTGACGTTTGCTCATGTCCATTCTCCACCGCCGTTGACTTCGACATTCCTTGCACCAATCAAGGCACCATGCGCCAGACGCCGGCGCGCCGCAAGGTTGCCGTACCGCCTCTCGAAAGGCATTCTAGCCGACCCGCAACACCTGGGCCGGGTCGGCGCGGGGATCGCGCGCCGACCATTTGCCGGCCTCGACCATCGCGAGAAACTCCGCGACGGCGGCGTTGAAGGCGGCGGGCTCCTCGAGATTGAGGGTGTGGCCGGTCTTTGGCAGCACCAAAAGCCCGGAAGCGGGAATCACGCGCTTCATGTAGAGGGCGGGCTGCAGACAGTGATCGTCCTCGTCGCCGCACACGATCAGGGTGGGGACCGGCATGCGACGGAGCCGCTCCTCGAGGTCATAGAGCGAGGGCCGGCGCGCCTGGACGCCGCGCATCGTGTTGGCGGCGCCGACCGCCGAATGCTCGCCGAGCAGGTCGGCGAACTCGCGCCAGCCGCGCGGGTCCTTGTTCTGGAACTGCACGCGCGACGCGCTCAGCGCGTAGGTCTCGGCCACCGTCGTGCTGCCGTGCGCCAAAAATTGCCTGGCCACCTCCTCGGACACGCCCCTGAAATAGTCCTGATGCTGCTTCTCGGCGCCGTAGCCGGCGCCGGCCACGACCAGCGACAGCGCCCTCCCCGGATGCTCGAGGCCGAAATGAACCGTCGCGAAGCCGCCCATCGAGAGGCCGACGATGTGCGCCTTGTCGAGCCCGAGACCCGCCATGACATCCGCAATGTCGGCGGCAGCGCGCGCCTGCGAGTAGGCGGCGATGTCGTCGGGCACGTCGGACGGCGGGTAGCCGCGGGCCGCGAAGGTGACACAACGGTACCGGCGCGAGAAATAGCGGACCTGCAGCTCCCAGCTGCGATGGTCGCCGGCGAACTCGTGGACAAAGATGATCGGCGCCCCGTCGCCGGCTTCCTCGACATACAGCCTGACGCCGTCGCTGGTTGTCACAAAGGCCATGGCTCTCTCCCATCGGGTCACTTGGCGAGATAATTCCGGTGCATCCACGCGCTCGCCGGAGCCGCTGCCGGCCTCGCCACGGAGAGCACCGCCGCCGCGCTCTGGCGTACCTCGG
>JBEKZK010000545.1:0-4136 GCA_049509935.1 Xanthobacteraceae bacterium
TGCTGAATACCTTCTCCAGCCCGGCCGTCACGGTGCACACCACCAGCCACGCGGCGGGAACGGCCGTCACCCAGGCGTAGCGCTGATGCTTCATCTTGAACAGCACGACGGTGCACAGCATCAGCGCGATCGCGGCCAGCATCTGGTTGGAGGTGCCGAACAGCGGCCACATCGTCCAGATGCCGCCCAGCGGATCGATGACCCCCTGATAGAGAAAGTACCCCCACAGCGCGCACGCCAGGGCCGAGCCGATGATGTTGTTGGCCCACGATCTCGTGTCCTTGAACGCCGGAACGGCGTTGCCGACGAGATCCTGGATCATGAACCGGCAGACGCGCGTGCCGGCGTCGACGGTCGTCAGGATGAACAGCGCCTCGAACAGGATGGCGAAGTGGTACCAGATCCCCATCAGCAGGTTGCCGCCGACCATCCCGGACAGGATGCTCGACATGCCGACGGCGAACGTCGGCGCACCGCCGGTGCGCGACAGGATCGTCAACTCGCCGACGTCCCGGGCGACCTGGGTCAGCGTATCCGGCGTCACCACGAAGCCCCAGCTCGACACCGTCTGCGCGGCCTGTGCGGCGGTCGTCCCGATGAGCCCGGCCGAGCTGTTCATGGCGAAATAGACGCCCGGGTGGAGCACCGTCGCGGCGATCATCGCCATGATGGCCACCAGGGACTCCATCAGCATCGCGCCGTAGCCGATGAACGGGATTTGCCGCTCGTTCTCGATCATCTTCGGCGTGGTGCCCGACGCGATCAGCGCGTGCCAGCCGGAGACCGCGCCGCAGGCGATGGTAATGAACAGGAACGGGAACAGGCTTCCCGCCCAGACCGGACCGCTGCCGTCGATGAACCTGGTGACGGCCGGCATCTGCAGATCGGGCCGCACCACGATGATGGCGATCGCCAGCAGCGTGACGACCCCGATCTTCATGAAGGTCGACAGGTAGTCCCGCGGCGCGAGCAGCAGCCACACCGGCAGCACAGAGGCCACGAAGCCATAGCCGATGATGATCAGCGCCAGCGTCGGCGCGCTGACATTGAAATACGCCGCGAGCTCGGGAGTCTCGGCGATCGTCCGTCCGTAGATCAGCGCCGCCATCAGCAGCACGAAT
This sequence comes from Xanthobacteraceae bacterium, assembly GCA_049509935.1. Classification (GTDB taxonomy): domain Bacteria; phylum Pseudomonadota; class Alphaproteobacteria; order Rhizobiales; family Xanthobacteraceae; genus AP-16. The sequence goes on from JBEKZK010000545.1 coordinate 1,122, forward strand.
CCGATGACCGACATTTCCAGGATTCGCCCGGGTCTGATGAACCGCCCGTAGATGCCCATGAGGAACGCGATCGGCACCGTGCACACCACCGTGAAGAAGCCCCACGGGCTCCCCGCCATGGCCTGAACCACGACCAGCGCCAGCACCGCGAGAACGATGACGCAGATCAGCAGGATGCCGATGCCGGCGATCGCTCCGGCGACCGGCCCCATCTCCATGCGCACCATGTCGCCGAGCGAATGGCCGTCGCGCCGCGTCGACAGGAAGAGAACCGTCATGTCCTGCACGGCGCCGGCGAACACCACGCCGGCCAGGATCCACAGGGTGCCGGGGAGGTAGCCCATCTGCGCCGCCAGCACCGGACCGACCAGCGGGCCCGCCCCTGCGATCGCCGCGAAGTGATGGCCGAACAGCACGTACCGATTGGTCGGAACGTAGTCGAGGCCGTCGTTGTGACGATAGGCCGGCGTCGCTCGCGCCGGATCGATGCCGAGCGCCTTGTGGGCCACGAACAGCCCATAGAACCGGTAGGCGACAAAGTAGGTGCAGACCGCCGCGGTGACCAGCCATGCGGCGTTGACGGTCTCGCCCCGGTTCAGCGCAATGATCGCGAAAGAAACGGCTCCGAGCGCGATCACCGCAGCCCACAGCAACACCGACTGGATGCCGTTTCCCTTGACGGCCAAAGTGCTCATTCTCCCCCTCCCACCGTTCGTGATGCGTTCGGCCCGATTCAACTCGCGGCTCAACTCGCGGCTCTTGGGCCGGCCCGACCGACGCAATTCGCCAGCATCCTGTTGCTGCGTCAAGCGCATCCACATTGATCTGCATCAAAGCTCGCGCCTCGTGATGGTGACGCCGCGACGAGGTGTGCAGTGCAGCAAGCGCCCGGCGCGATCGCATGGACGCAGCCCGCGAGACGCGCGAGAGTCGCGATCGCGCGGAGGCGATGCGTCGGCAGAATAACGGAGCGCGGAGAGGTGCGGCATGCGAACGGTCCCGGTTCTGCTGCCTCTGGCGATCCTCGCGGCCCTCCTGCCATCGGCCATCTTAGCCGAAGCGCAACCGGCAACGCCTTCGGCGGCGCCCGGCGGCGGTCACGGCTTCCTCATCGACCCGCACGTGGCGGCCGGCGTCGCATGCGACGGGTGCCACGCCGAGAGGCTGCCGACGCCGCCGACGGTCGCGACATGTCTCGGATGCCATGGCGGCAGCTACCCGAGCCTCGCCGCCAAGACCGCGCAAGACCAGCCGAACCCGCACCAATCGCATCAAGGCGAGGTGCCATGCGCGGCGTGCCACCACGTCCACGCGGCATCGGTGACGTTTTGCAACCGGTGTCACAGCTTCGACATGACCACGCCCTGACGGGCCGGTGGCAAAGGCCGCGGACGCGCGTCAGCTTCCCCTCCAGGGCATAGCCGCTGGGATAAGAAATTTCCGCGCTCTCAGCGTCGTCATCGCCCGGCTTGACCGGGCGACCCAGTAGCCGAGAGCCCTCGAAATAGCGCACCGCGATATCTCGACTGGCCACTGTGGTTACTGGGTCGCCCGCTTGAAGCGGGCGATGACGACGTTTCATATGTGTTGTGATCTTATCCTAGTCCAGCGCCTATGCCCACTCCAGGGGAGTGTGAAGCGGAGCAGCCGGCACCACGGCCTCGAAGCAACCATTGATCTGGATCATGGAGAGCGGAACCGGGCTCGGCTACGTGTTTCCTTCACGGCGGAGGGCGGGGCATGAACGTCAATCGACGCGATCTGCTGGCGACCGGCACCGGCATCGGTGCGACGCTGGCCGCGGCGGGCCCGGTGATGGCACGCGAGGACGCTCCCATGGCAGTCCCTCCGGCCACCGGAGGCCAGGCTGCAGACAACGTTGCAATTCCCTCGACGGAACGCCGCATCAACATCGTCACGCTGCGGGATTTGGAGGCCGACGCGCAGAAAGCCCTGCCGGCCTATTCCCATGCGTACGCCGCCGGCGGCGCCGGCGACGAATGGACGATGCGGGAGAACGAGGCGGCCATCAACAGGTGGGTGATCGAGCCGAACTTCCTGTCCGGTCATGCGGCCGCCGATCCGTCGACCACGCTGTTCGGCAGCCGGATCGCCATGCCGGTGATCACGGCGCCGATGGCCTGGCATGCCCTCTTCCATACGGCGGCAGAGGCTGCCACCGCCAAGGGCACCGACCAGGCCGGCTCGATCTACGTCAGCAGCTCGTCGTCCTCGCTGGATCTCGAGATCATTGCGGCGGCAAGCCATGGTCCGAAATGGTTCCAGATCTATTTTCCGGCCGATCTGGGCTATGCGCGCGAGCTGCTGCAACGGGCCAAGGCCGCCGGCTACAAAGTGATCGTCATCACCGTCGATGCGACGCTCACGTCCAATCGCGAGCGGGTCACCCGCATTCTCGGCCAGCCGATACCGGTTCTGCAATCCGGCAACAAGCCGACGACACCCGGCATCGATTCCCTGAGCGCCGCCGCCCAGAAGCTCGACTTGAGCTGGGACGACGTCGCGTTCTGCGCCAGCGAAACCGGGCTGCCGGTGGTGGTGAAGTCGATCATCTCCGTCCGCAATGTCGTGGAGGCGGTCGACCGCGGTTGCGCCGGGGTGTGGATCTCCAACCACGGCGGCCGCCAGCTCGACAACACGGCCGCCGCCATGACCATGCTGCCACGGATTGCGGACGTGGTGGACGGCCGTGTCCCGATCATCGTCGATGGAGGTTTCCGCCGCGGCCAGGACGTGTTCCGCGCACTGGCGCTCGGCGCCAGCGCCGTGGCGCTCGGCCGCCCGATCCTCTATGGCCTGTCGCTCGGCGGCGCCGGCGGCGTGCGCAGCGTCCTGCAGCATCTGAAGACCGAGCTGCAGATGGTGATGCAGCTGGCGGGAGTGCCTTCGGTCGAGCACATCACCCGCGAATCCGTGGCCCGGCATCCGGCGTGATCTCTACAGCATGTCCCGGCGAAGTGGACCCGGTTCGCCGATCAAGGACATGCGCCGACA
>JBEKZK010000546.1:0-4135 GCA_049509935.1 Xanthobacteraceae bacterium
GATCTACGGCATCGGCAGCGAGGCGCGGCGCACCTGGCTGGCGGTCGATCTCGGCGTGGCGTTCGGGAACGAGGAGCAGCCCGGCATCGATCTGATCATGCCGGATGTGCGTTTTCTCGTCGAGGAGCGCCGCAATCTCGTGGGCATCGTGCTCACCCACGGCCATGAGGACCATCTGGGTGCGCTGATCGACCTGTGGCCGCAGCTGCGGGTGCCGGTCTATGCGACGCCGTTCACCGCGGCGCTGTTCACCGCAAAGCGTCTGGGCGAGCCCGGCGCGCCCGACATACCGATCCAGGTGGTCGAGCAGGGCGCGAGATTCCGGCTCGGCCCGTTCGATATCGAGGTCGTTCCGGTCGCCCACTCGATCCCGGAATCGAACGCGCTGATCATCCGCACGTCGCTCGGCACGGTGCTCCACACCGGCGACTGGAAGCTCGATCCGACGCCGGTGATCGGGCTGCCGACCGACGAGGCGAGGCTGCGCGCCGTCGGCGACGAAGGGGTGCTGGCGCTGATCGGCGATTCCACCAATGCGGTGCGCGAGGGCCGCTCGCCGTCCGAGGTGGACGTCGCCGAAACGCTCTCCGAGCTGATCGCCAGCGCGCCCGGCCGCGTCGCCGTCACCACCTTCGCGTCGAACGTGGCGCGCATCCGCTCGGCGGCGGTCGCCGCCTTCGCGGCGGGGCGCGAGGTCGTGGTGGTCGGCCGCGCCATGGAGCGGGTGATCCAGGTCGCCCGCGAGACCGGCTATCTCGACGGCATCGGGGACTTTCGCAGCGTCGACGTCTACGGCCACCTGCCGCCCGACAAGGTGCTGGCGCTGTGCACCGGCAGCCAGGGCGAGGCGCGGGCGGCGCTTGCCCGGATCGCGGCTGACGAGCACCCCGAGGTGACGCTGAACAAGGGCGACCGCGTCATCTTCTCGTCGCGCACCATCCCGGGCAACGAGCGCTCGGTGAACCGCATCATCAACGGGCTGGTGCGCCTCGGCATCGAGGTGATCACCGATCGCACCCGCCTGGTCCACGTCTCGGGCCATCCGCGGCGCGCCGAGCTCGAGGAGATGTACCGCTGGGTGCGGCCACGGATCGCCATCCCGGTGCACGGCGAGGCGCTGCATCTCAAGGAGCACGGCGACCTGGCGCGCCGCGCCGGCGTGCCCGAGGTCATTCTGTGCCAGGACGGCGATCTGATCCGGCTGGCGCCCGGGCCGGCCGGCATCGTCGACGAGGTGCCGGTGGCCAGGCTCTACAAGGACGGCAGGATCCTGGTGGAAGCCGACGGCCGCACCGTCCCGGAGCGGCGTCGGCTCGCATTTGCCGGCGTGGTGTCGGTCGCGCTCGCCGTCACCAGCAACGGCGAGCTCGCCGCCGAACCCGAGGTGGAGCTCACCGGAATCCCGCCGCTCGACGGTGACGGCGTCGAGATGGCCGACATCGCCCAGGCCGCCGCGGTCGGCATCTTCGAGCAGCTTCCTAAGGCCCGGCGGCGCGATGCCGACGCGATCGCCGAGTCGGTGATGCGCGGCGTCCGCTCCGCCATCGCGGCGCGGTGGACGAAGAAGCCGGTATGCCACGTCCATGTGTTGACGGTATAACCACTCCACTCATCCGCTCGAGGCAGGCACATGATCGGAAGGCTCAACCACGTGGCGATTGCGGTGCGCGACATCGAGGCCGCGTCGAGCGTCTATCGCGGCACGCTGGGAGCGACCGTCTCGGAGCAGACCCCACAGCCCGATCACGGCGTCACGACGGTCTTCGTCACGCTGCCCAATACCAAGATCGAGCTGCTCGAGCCGCTCGGCGCGGACTCGCCGATCGCAAAGTTTCTCGAGCGCAACCCCGACGGCGGCATCCATCACCTGTGCTACGAGGTCGACGACATCCTGGCGGCGCGCGATCGCCTGAAGGCGGCGGGCGCCCGCGTCCTCGGCAGCGGCGAGCCGCGGGTCGGCGCGCACGGCAAGCCGGTGCTGTTTCTGCACCCCAAGGACTTCTGCGGCACGCTGGTCGAGATCGAGCAGGCGTGAGGTGAATTTTTGTCGCTGACCACCGCGCTGGCGATCTACTTCCTGATCTGGTGGGTGGCGCTGTTCGCGGTGCTGCCGTTCGGCGTGCGGTCCCAGCAGGAGAGCGGCGAGGTGGTGGCCGGCAGCGATCCGGGAGCGCCGGCGATCCCGCGACTGCGCGGCAAGCTGATATGGACCACCGGCGTCGCCACCGTGGTGTTCGGTCTGTTCTATGCGGCCTACGTGACGCGCATCGTGTCGCTCGAGGATCTGGCGACGCTGTTCGGGCTGCTGCGGTGAGCGCGGCCCGGTGCCCGAGTGGGCGCCGCGGTCGATCCACAGCCGAGACTCGGCAGCGATGTGCTCCCGAGCAGGCCGCAAGATGCGCGCCGCGATGACATGTTTCCCCGGCAGGCCTCATGCAGACGCACGTTCTTCTGATCTTCGTTCTCGCGACCATCGTCGGCGTCGCTATCGCGGCGGACCGGTCGAGGCTTCCCCCCGCGATCGTCATGGTCGTGGTCGGCCTCGTGCTCGCCGTGACGCCGGGGCTGCCGCGGGTCGAACTTGCACCCGAGCTGGTGCTTCTGCTGATCCTGCCGCCGCTGGTCTACTCGGCCGGGGTGGCGATGAGCTGGCGCGAGTTCCACTACAACATCCGCTCCATCAGCCTGCTCGCGGTCGGCGGCGTGACCTTCACGACGGCGGCCGTCGCCGCCGTCGTTCACTTTGTTCTCGGCTGGGATTGGCCGGTCGGCTTTGTGCTGGGCGCCATCATCTCGCCGCCCGACGAGGTCGCCCCGATGGCGATCGCCCGTCAGCTCGGGCTGCCGCGGCGTATCATGGTGGTTCTGGAAGGCGAGGGCCTCGCCAACGACGCGACGGCGCTCATCCTCTACAAGTTTGCCGTCGCGGCGGTCGCCACCGGGGCGTTCTCGTTCGGCTCGGCATTCGTCGTCTTTGTGGCCATCATCGGCGGCGAAATCGCTTTCGGAGTGGGGGTCGGATACGCCAGCCTGCGCCTGCGAAGATGGGCCGCCAACCCGCGCATCGAAATCCTGTTGTCCCTGCTGACACCGTTCGCCGCCTATTGGCCGCCGGCATATCTCGGCGGCTCGGGCGTGCTGGCTGCCTGTGTCTGCGGACTGTACGTCAGCTGGAACGGTCCACTGCTGATTCCGGCTGCAACGCGGCTGCAGGGGATCTTCTTCTGGGACCTGTTCATCTACATGCTCGAAGGCGCGCTGTTCCTGCTGACCGGCCTCCAGGCACGGCCACTGCTCGAGCGCATCGTCCAGGTATCGGGCGCCGAGCTCGCCGTGGCCGCGGTGGTGACCCTCGTCGCGGTGATCGCAGCGCGCTTCCTATGGGTCTTTCCCGCAATCTACCTGCCACGCTGGCTGGTGCCGTCGTTGCGCCGCGACGATCCCTATCCGATCTGGCAGCGACCCTTCATCCTGTCGTTCACCGGGGTCCGCGGCATCGTCTCTCTGGCGGCCGCGCTGGCATTGCCGCTCGTGACGGCGGCCGGCGAGCCGTTTCCCCACCGCGATATCATTCTGCTCCTGACGTTCTGGGTGATCCTGGCAACGCTGGTCGGACAGGGACTGCTGCTGCCGGCCGTGATCGGCTGGCTCGGCCTCCCCGAGATCGCGGAGACGGAACAGATCGAGGAGCGCAAGGCCGCGGTTGCCGCGCGCCGAAGCGCCATCGACGCCGTTGTCGAGAGGCTCGATCAGCTTGCGCGGGACCGCAGCCTGCCTGAGGCGATGGTCGACGACATCCGGGCGCATTACGGCAAGCGTCTCAACCGCGTTGAAATGGCCGAAGCCGAAGCCGACTCACGTGCGCTGATCGACCTGTACGATGAGATCGAGGCGCTGCTGATCGACACCGAACGCCGATACATCTTTGGCCAATTGGAGCGCGGCGAGCTGATCGACGAAGCCCGCCGTCGTATCGAACGAGAGCTCGATCTTCGTGAAACCGAGCTGCAGCGCAATAATTCGGATGCAACGAACCGCGAAGAATGACCCTCCGGGCAGCACCGACCGGCGCTCCCGCTCAATGGCGCCAGATGAGCGAAAAGGAGGCCGTCCGCCTGTTTCGCGTCGTGACCCG
>JBEKZK010000547.1:0-4127 GCA_049509935.1 Xanthobacteraceae bacterium
TATTAGGAGCATATCACTTACGGGCGTACCGCAGGCGCCTCGACGGCAAGCCCACGCGCGCGCCACATCAGATAGAGCTCGAGCTCGACGTGCTCCGGCGCGCCATAGGCGTAGGGCTCGGCGCGCATGCCGGACATGCAGTTGCGCAGGCGCCGCTGCAGCGAGCCGAGGGTCTGCCATTCCAGCCGGTAGACCGGATAGCCGGTCGGATGGCCCTGCGGGATGACGGCTCCGGCGAGCTTCCGGCCCCAATTGTCGTCGTGGCACTGGCTGCACGACAGGTCGAGCTGGCCCTGACGCCGCTCGAACAGCTCGCGGCCTGCCGCGATGAACGGTTCGAGCCTCGCGTCCGCCGGCTCGGCGATCGCGATGCCGCGGGACTGCCGGGCGACGAACGCGGTCAGCGCCAGCAATTCCTTGCTCTCCCAGGCGAACGGCGTGGCGCGCTGGTGGGTGGCGCGGCAGCTGTTGATGCGCTGCTCGATGTCGATCGGGCGCGCCAGCGTCGCCTCATAGGCGGGATGGCGCGCCGCCACCCCCGTCATGCTCGCCGCCGCATCGCCGTGACAATCCGCGCAGGAACGGCCCTCGGCTCCGTCCTTCCGGCTCCACAGCGCTTCGCCGTCGAGCACGAACAGCATGCCCGGATTGGCCAGGTCGTCGTCCTGCATGGCCTGGGTTTCGCGGCTCATCAGCGCATAGTCCGAGCGCTTGTCGGCCGGCGCGATGTCGGCCGCGCGGGCGACCGCGGCGATGAGCCCGACGAGCAGACATGGCATGCCCGGCCACGACAGACGCCGCATCGCCGGCACCGTCATTCGACCGCTATCTTGGCGGTACGAACCTCCGTCGCCCCCTTGTCGTCGGTCCAGCTCAGCGTGATCACGCCGCTCTCGGTGGCGACCGTGAAGAACGAAATGAACGGGTTCGCGGCGATCGCCGGGAACAGCTCGGCGCGAAACACGACGTCATCGTTGTAGGTGCAGACGAACGTATTGATGATGTCGCGCGGGATCGGCGCGCCGGACTCCGAGCGCCGGTAGCCGGTCTCCATCACGTGGGAGATCAAGGTCTTGATCTCGATGACGTCGCCGCGCCTGGCCTTGGCCGGGACGTTGATCAGCGCTTGCGCCATGTCAGATGCCCTCGATGCAGGCCGCGATGGTGACGATCAGATCGACGCTCGCCGACCAGAAAGAGCCATCGGAGAGCTCTGCGATGGCGACCACCTTCTGGCTGTCGGCGAGCCGGATCCTGGTCGAGACGCTGGCGCGGCCGGCGCGCGGCCCGAAATGAAAGCTCGCCACGTTGGGCTGCGGGTTCTTCTCGTTGAAGACGTGGATGCCCTTGACGTGATCGGCCGGCGTCATCGGGCTGTCGACCGCGACGGTGATCGATACCGAATTGCCGTTCTCGACCAGCGGCGGCGCCTCGATGCTGACCTTGCCGTCACGCACATCGGCCTCCCCGACCACACGGCGGATGGCGGCCGCCATCGAGGCCGGTGTCGCAGCGGACGGGCGGATCGCTAGAAGCTGGGCCACGCCGACCCCGCCGGCGACCATCAGGAAGCGCCGCCGTGTCGCAGCAGGATCACGTTCTTCGTGCATGAGTCCTTTGGAACTCCCTGGTAGCCCGCATGGAGCGCAGCGGAATGCGGGAACGGCCTCGCGGTGTGGCATCCGCCGCCCCGGATTTCGCTTTCGCTCCATCCGGGCTACTCCGTGACTATCTAATCACGCAGCGTGGCGAGAAAAGCCACCACGTCCTCGATCTGCTCGGCCGTCAGCACCGGTTTGCCGCGCCAGGACGCGCCGACGCGGGTCAGATCGTCGACCCGGTAATAGGGCGGCATGATGGTCGCCGGGTTGATCCGGCGGGCGTCGACGAGCCGCAGGCGGAGCTGGCCTTCGGTCCATCGCGAGCCGGCGCCTGTCAGATTCGGTGCCAGATTGCCCTGGAACTTTTCCTCCGGGAACGGACCGGCGTGGCACAGCAGGCAGAGGCCGACCTGACGACTGGCGACGATCGCGCGGCCGCGTGCGGGATCGCCGGGCTTGTCGGTCAGCGGCACAGGAATCGCGTCGCCGACGACGTCGTAGGGCTGCAGCTCGGGCGACTGCGCCGCCGCGACACCGGCCCACGCGATCATCAGGATGCCGAGGAGAAACGTCACGATCGGGTCGACGCACAGACTGAAGAGCCGAGTGCTTGGGATGGGTCGAGCGCTTGCGAAACCCATCGATGGGTTTCGCGGCGAAATCGGACAAGTGCCCGATTTCACCACTCTACCCATCCTACCGACACGTTTCATGGAATCGACCGTCTAGCCGCGTCTAGCCGAAGACCTCGGCGGTGACGGTGCGGAACCAGGCTTCCGCATAGCGCGCCTCGAGCTCCCGGGAGTCGCGCGTTGCGTTGGCCGCGCTCACCCCACCTGCACCTTCGACATCGACGAGCAGGCCGTTGGCCGGACGGTACACCCCGGCGACCGAGATGCCGTAGTCCGGCGCCACCAGGCTGTAGCAGGTGTTGATGAGCTTCGGCGATTCGGGCGCGGCGCCGCGCAGCAGGCTCACCACCGCAGCGGCGCAGACCTTGGCCTGGGCGTTGGCGGCGAACGCGGATTTCGGCATGCCTCCCGCGATGATCGCGTCCCCGATCACGTGAATGCCCGGCTGCAGCCGGGATTCGAAGCTCACCGGATCGATCGGACACCACCCGGTCCGGTCGGCGACGCCGGCAATCGCGGCGATGCGACCGGCCTGCTGCGGCGGGATCACGTTGGCGACCTTGGCCTCGTAACGGGCGAAATCCGTCACCAGCGTGTTGGTCGCCGGCTCGACCGCCGTCACCTTGCCGCCCGCCGAGAGCTTCACCCACTCGATCATCTCGCCGTAGAGCTCGCGCCATCCGGCGAGAAAGAGCCCCTGCTTGGAGAAGGCGTCCTTGGCATCGAGAATGACGATCTTGGATTTCGGCTTCCTGGTCTTGAGGTACCAGGCGATCAGGCTCGCCCGCTCGTACGGTCCGGGCGGGCAGCGGAACGGATTGGCCGGCGCCGCGATGACGACGAGGCCGCCGTCGTCCATGGCCTCGAGCTGGCGCCGCAGCAGCAGGGTCTGCTCGCCCGCCTTCCAGGCATGCGGCATCGTGGCGGACGCCGCCTCGTCGTAGCCGGCAAGCCCGTCCCAGCGGATGTCGATGCCGGGCGCCAGCACCAGCCGGTCATAGGGCAGCACGGTATCGTCGCCCATCGTCACGCTGCGGGCCTGCGGATCGACCTTGGCGGCAAACTGGAAGACCACGCCGACGCCGGCGCCAGCGAGCGCATCATAGTTGAACCGCTGCTCCTCGAGCGTGCGCAGGCCGGCGATCACGCCGTTGCTGAACGGGCACGCGGTAAATACCGGGCTCGCCTCCACCAGCGTCACCTGCGCATTCGGCTCGAGTGCCTTGATGCTGCGGGCACAGGTCGCGCCGGCAAAGCCGCCGCCGACGACGACCACGCCCGGCGGCGCCCGCTGGGCGATCGCCGGCAACGGCAGCAGGACCGATGCCGCCCCGCCGCGCAGAGCTTCCCGCCTGGTTATGCGGAACGCGGTCATCCGTCAGATTCTCGTAGGGTGCGCAAGGCGCAGCGTGCCCACCGAAGCCTCGCAACTTGCGCACGGATGTGGTTGAGCTCATGCCCGCGGCGGTGGGCACGCTCGCTTCGCTCCGCTTTGCCCACCCTACGGGTCAATGCTGCGCCCCGTACCATTCAGCGATCGCCCGCACCTCGTCGTCGGAAAATCCCTTGGCGATGCGATCCATCACGGAGGCATAGCGCTGGCCGTAGCGGAACGCCCGGAACGCCTCCACGATGTCCTCCGGATTGCGGCCGGCGAGCCGCGGCACCGGGGACGATACCTTGTCGGACGCCGGATGACAGCCGGAGCAGGCGACAGCGCCGGGCGGCGGGCCCGGCGCTGCCGCGCTCGCGGCGTCGCACGCCACCAACATCAGCAGACCGGCGCCCCACGCCGCACGCGCAGCCTTCACGTCTTTCTCCCGGCAACGGGGCGATGACCCGACGGGCCATCGCCACTGGCAGTCACGCGCTCTTCAGATCGTGGTGCGTCAGC
>JBEKZK010000548.1:0-4111 GCA_049509935.1 Xanthobacteraceae bacterium
CTGGCGATCAAGGCGCGGGTGAAACGTGACGGCAGGTGGGTCAATCCGGCGGCGCGCGAGCTGGTGCCGGGCGACGTCATTCGCGTCCGTCTGGGCGACATCGTGCCGGCGGATGCGCGCCTGCTGGAAGGCGACCCGGTGGAAGTGGACCAGTCCGCGCTGACCGGAGAGTCGCTGCCCGCCACGCGCAAATCCGGCGAGGCGATCTTTTCCGGCTCGATCGTTCGTCAGGGTGAAATCGGTGCGCTGGTCTATGCCACCGGTGCGAACACCTACTTCGGCAAGACCGCGCAGCTGGTGCAGGGGGCGGGGCCGGTCAGCCACTTTCAGCGCGCGGTGCTGAAGATCGGCAACTACCTGATCATCCTGGCGGTGACCCTGGTGGCGGTCATCGTTGCCGTGGCGATCTTCCGCGGCGACCCGCTGCTCAGCACGTTGCAGTTCGCCCTGGTGCTGACCGTGGCGGCGATTCCCGTGGCGATGCCGACTGTGCTGTCGGTGACGATGGCGGTCGGCGCGCGCCTGCTGGCGAAGCAAAAGGCGATCGTGACCCGGTTGGTGGCGATCGAGGAATTGGCCGGCGTCGACGTGCTGTGCGCCGACAAGACCGGCACTCTGACCAAGAACAAACTGACCTTGGGCGACCCGTTCGGCGTGGACGACATCCCGGCCGAGCAGGTGATCCTCGCCGCAGCGCTGGCGTCGCGTGCCGACAACAGCGACACCATCGACCTGGCGGTTCTCGGCGGCCTGAAGAACGATCAGGCCCTCGAGGGCTACCAGATCGGCCACTTCCAGCCGTTCGATCCGGTGCACAAGCGCACCGAGGCCGCCGTCAAGGGCGCCGACGGAAAGGCGTTCAAGGTCACGAAGGGCGCGCCGCAGGTGATCCTGGCGCTGTCGGCCAACGCCGCCGAGGTGACGCCCGCCGTCGACAAGGCGGTCAATGAGTTCGCGGCGCGTGGCTTTCGCTCATTGGGCGTGGCACGGGCCGAGGAAGATGGCAAATGGCGGTTCCTCGGCGTGTTGCCGCTGTTCGACCCGCCACGGGACGACGCCAAGGCGACGATCGCGACCGCGCAACAGATGGGCGTGAAGGTCAAGATGGTGACCGGCGATGCGCTGGCGATCGCCCGGGAAACCGCCAAGACGCTGGGCATGGGCACGAACATCCTCGATGCCAGTACCCTGGGCGACGAAGAACAGCAGAAGACCGCGGTGGTGGCCAAGGCCATCGAGAGCGCCGACGGCTTCGCCCAGGTGTTCCCCGAGCACAAGTTCCACATTGTCGATGACCTGCAGAGGCGCGGCCACATCGTCGGCATGACCGGCGACGGGGTGAACGACGCCCCGGCACTGAAGAAGGCCGACTGCGGCATCGCGGTTTCGAGCGCGACGGACGCTGCGCGGGCGGCATCGGCCATTGTGCTGACGACCACCGGGCTCTCGGTGATCATCGAGGCGATCAAGGAGAGCCGCAAGATCTTCCAGCGGATGAACAGCTACGCGATCTACCGTATCGCCGAGACGCTGCGCGTGCTGTTCTTCATGACGCTGGCGATCCTGGTGTTCAATTTCTATCCCTTGACGGCGGTGATGATCGTCATGCTGGCGTTGCTCAACGACGGCGCCATCCTGTCCATTGCCTACGACAACGTGCTCTACAAGGACCAGCCCGAGGCCTGGAACATGCGCGTGGTGCTGGGAATCGCCACGGTGCTCGGCGTCATCGGGGTCGTGGCGGCGTTCGGCCTGTTCTACCTCGGCGAGCGCGTGTTCCATCTCGACCGCGCGCATATCCAGACGCTGATGTACCTGAAGCTGTCGGTGGCCGGGCATCTGACGATCTTCCTCACCCGCACGCGCGGCCCGTTCTGGTCCATCCGCCCCGCCCGCATCCTGTTCGCGGCAGTCCTCGGCACGCAAACGCTGGCGACCCTGATTGCCGTCTATGGGGTGTTCATGACGCCCCTCGGCTGGGGTTGGGCGCTGTTCGTGTGGGCCTACGCGCTGGCCTGGTTCCTGGTCAATGACCGCGTGAAGCTGCTCGCGTATCGGATTTTCGATCCCGCCAAGTCCGAGGCCAAGCCCGCCGCCAGGAAAGGGCCGGAGCCGAAGGCACCGCCCGCTTCAACTCTGCTGACCGCCAAGTGAGCCAAGACCGACGTGAGCGGAAGGGCCGTCGAACGCCCCAACCAAGAGGACCGGATCGAAGATTGATCCCGGATACGAGACGCGGCGCCAAACCTGCCGGCATCTATTGCGGACATCGCGTCTCGGAACAAGGCTGCAGCTGGGTCTTGTTCTGCGGTTGAATCTTCGACCAGATGTCCGCCAGGTCGCGGGATGCCTTTTCGAAGGAGATCTTGGCGCTCTCCCAGCTTTCGGGGCCCGCAGTCTGCAAGTCGGCTGCCGCGACCTGGGCGTTGGTCCAGGCCCTGGTCAACGCCCCCTCGACCGTACTGCCGGGCTCTCCTCCGGCGGCCTCCGCTTTCTGGTTGAAATCATCGATTTTGTGCTGCCATTTCCGCATTTCGCCGCGCTTCACCTGATTGTAGGTTTCCCTTTCCGCGGTCAGATCGCCGCCGGCCAATCGGACGGGAGCCTCCCAGCCGAGCGCGACAGTCGATTGACCCGCCGCGGCGGGCAGCGTGCCGATAAGCATCAGCGCTCCGATGACGATCGCGGCGGTGAGACTCCTCATGGCAACCTCCTGTGTGTCACGCATCCGTCCAAGTCGAGGCGACCGCGGCCGCACCATTGGGCACTCCACCGCCAAGAAATTGTCAGACTCCGATGAGCTGTGGTTCCTGCTGGAGCGCCGCTTTCATCGCGCGGCCGAGTTCCGCATCGGCATCGTGCAGGTCGACGCGCAGCGTCCGTCGGCCGCGTCCGACATATGACCATAGGCCTCGGCAGCGCCGCCGCGGTAGGCTCGGAATCTACTCAGGTCCCGCCCCAAGTCCGAACTGATATGATAATCGGTATCGAGGAACAATTGCACATCTGACGCGTTACGTCGTCAGCTTATAAATGGAGGAATTCATGAAAACCCTTGCTTTGATGTTTTCGGCGGCGCTCTGCTTCACGGCATTGCCGGCTGCCGCCGGTTCTCTCGCTACTCCCGACAGTGTCATCACGCTGGCCCAGGCCGACGTAACGGTCGGTCCCGGAGGCGTCACCATCGATCGTGACCGTGATGGTGACCGGCGTCGCGATCGCGACCGCGATCGGTTGCGTGTCGGTGAAGGTCGCGACCATGACCGACACTGCCGGACCGAGAAGGTCGAGGAGGACGGACACACACGCACGACGCGCCAGTGCGACTGACATACGGCGCCGATTGAACAACGAAGTTTGGCCGGCCGGGGTAGCAATCCCGGCTGGCGAGCAGAACTTTTCGCCAAAATAAGCCTCACCAAGAAGACCGAATCGTGATCACCGTGGTCGAATTCGACCGGCGGCGCTTTGGCGCGGGCGTCAGGGAGATCAGTTATCGCTCCCGGCGTTCCACAGCCTCTCGGTCACCGGCATGAGCGACGAGCCGGTATCCGATCCGGGTCGTGAAGACCGTAGGTACATTCCGACCCTACCGTGGTGGCATCTGCGGTCGGTAGTCTGCAGTCGTCGGCGAGGCTGTCCCCACTCCGGACGACGACGTCCGCCACTTGTGAGGCTGTTTGGCGGCTCTCGCCCCGTCACCAGTTCGGACGAAGGTCCAGTGCTTCGTCCCGAAAGGATCAAGCCATGTTGTTCACACCGTTATATGCCGTCCCGGCACTCCTGCTCGTGGTCTTCGTCGTGGCCACGGTCATCATGGCGAGCGTGAAGATCCTGCGCGAATACGAGCGAGCCGTGGTGTTCACCCTCGGGCGCTTCCAGAAGGTCAAAGGGCCCGGCCTCGTGCTGCTGATTCCGTTCTTCCAGGAAATGGTGCGGGTGGACCTGCGGGTGCGCGTCATCGAGATACCGAGCCAGGACGTGATCTCGCGTGACAACGTATCGATGAAAGTCGACGCGGTGCTGTATTTCAACGTCGTCGATCCCGAACGCGCCATCATCCGGGTCCAATCCTACCTTCCGGCCACCAACATGCTGGCGCAGACCACGC
>JBEKZK010000549.1:0-4087 GCA_049509935.1 Xanthobacteraceae bacterium
TCCGGCAGTTCGGCCGGCTCGATTTCCTCGACAACAATGTCGGCATCGGCGGCCGCGGCAGCGTGGTGGAGATGGCGCCGGCGGACTGGCGGCGCATCATGCAGGTCAACGTCGAGACCATGTACCTGGCGGCACGCCACGCCGTTCCGGCGATGATCGCGACCGCCCGCGGCGGCGCGATCGTCAACGTGTCGTCGATCTCGGCGCTGCGTCCCCGCGGGCTCACCGCCTACTCGACCTCGAAGGGCGCCGTGATCGCGCTCACCCGCGCGATGGCGGTTGACCACGGCGGCGACAATATCCGGGTCAACTGCGTGGCGCCCGGCCCGGTATACACGCCGATGGTCTATGCGGCCGGCATGAGCCCGCAGATCCGCGAGACCCGCCGCACGGCGTCGGTGCTCGGCCGCGAAGGCAACGGCTGGGACATCGGGCTGGCGGTGCGCTTCCTGCTGTCGAGCCACGCCCGCTACATCACCGGGCAGACCCTGGTGGTCGACGGCGGCGCAACCCTGGTCGGCCCGGCCCGGGCGACCGAGACGCAGTGAGCCTTGAATCAACGGGAGGAAGCCGCATGCGTCTCCAAGACAAGATCGCCATCGTGATCGGCGCCGGTCAGGGTCCCGGGACCGGCATGGGCAACGGCCGCGCGACCGCGCTGCGCTTCGCCCAGGAAGGCGCCAAGGTCCTCGCCGTCGACAACCGCCTCGAGTCGGCGCAGGAGACCGTGGCGATGATCGCCAAGGAGGGAGGCGGCGCGGCGGCGTTCGCCGCCGACGTCACCCGGGAGGCGACGCTCGCCGCCGCGATCGCCGACGCCCACCAGCGCTGGGGCCGCATCGATATCCTGCACTACAACGTGGGGGTCAGCATCGCCGGCGGCGACGCCTCGCCGACCGAGCTCACCGAAGAGGCCTTCGACCGCATCTGCGCCATCAACCTGCGCGGCTGCATCATGGCGGTCAAGCACGTGCTGCCGATCATGCGGGCGCAGCGCGCCGGCTCGATCATCAACATCTCGTCGGTCGCGGCCTACGAGGACTATCCGCTGGTCACCTACAAGGCGACCAAGGCCGCGATGATCGAGTTCACCAAGCAGGTCGCGATCCAGAACGCCGGGCACGGCGTGCGCGCCAACGTCATCCTGCCCGGCCTGATGGACACGCCGATGGCGGTCGACACCCGGGCGCTGGCGAGCAACCGCAGCCGTGCCGAGGTGGCGGCCGAGCGCGACGCCAAGGTGCCGCTGCGCCGGCGCATGGGGACCGCCTGGGACGTCGCCAACGCGGCGCTGTTTCTCGCCTCCGACGAGGCGGGCTTCATCACCGGCGTGGCGCTGCCGGTCGACGGCGGCGCGCTGGTGCGGTGAGGATTTCCAGAGACCGTAGGGTGGGCAAAGCGCAGCGTGCCCACCATCGAGGCTGACGGTGGGCACGGCGCGAAGAGCGCCTTTGCCCACCCTACCGATCGCCGGTGAGGCAGGGATTCTACAGGACGCCGAGGGCGCGGATCAGCGAAAGAACGCCGATGATGATCACGATGATGCGGATGATCTGCTTCGTCCGCCCGTCCACCGGCAGCATGTTGACGAGGTAGAGCACCAGGATCACCACGAGAAACGTCACGAGCACGCTGATCAGAAGCGACATCGGGCTGTCCTTTTCGTTGGGCTACGTTGCGTATGTAGCCGATATGGCGGGGGAGCGCAGCCCCTACAGCGCTTCCCGGTCAGGGTGAGCCACTTGTTGCGGCGCCTCGACCCGGGAAGCGCAGTCGATTCCTTGTTGGCGCATGTCGTTGATCGGCGAACCGGGTCCACCCCGGAGCAAGTCCGGGGGGCAAGCTTTCGCCGGGACATGCTGTAGGCCCGATATTGCGCTGCATCATGCTCGAGGGGCGACAAGCGACCCGGCGACGGCGTAGTGTATCTGCAGAAAAGTGAGTCTGCAGAAAAGCAACCCGAGGAAGCGCCATGAGCCATCACTTCGACCCCAACACGGTCGCCCGGCATCTGGTTGACGCCCATGCCCGGCACGTACCGTTCGAGAACATCCCGCAGGACATCGCGCCGCACGACGTCGAGGAGGCTTATGCGGCGCAGGACGCGCTGGTGCGCATCCTGCGCGAGCGCGAGGGGCGCATTGCCGGACTGAAGATCGCCACCACCACGAAGGTCATGCAGCAGCTGATGGGGATCGACCATCCCTGCGGCGGCGTGATCTTCGAACGCCGGGTGCACCGCTCGCCGGCGAAGATCCGGCTCGCCGACTACATGAACCTGGCGATCGAGTGCGAGGTCGGGCTGCGGCTCAAAAAGGATCTGCTGGTCGCGGCGGCGCCGTTCACGGCCGAAAAGGTCACCGCCGCGGTGGGCGCCGTCATGCCGGCCTTCGAGCTGATCGAGGATCGCAAGGCCGACTACAAGAAGACCAACGCGCTGTCGGTGATCGCCGAGAACTGCTGGAACGCCGGCGTGGTGCTCGGGCCCGACATGCCGTTTGCGCCTGGGGATTCGCTCGGCGGCATCGGCGGAAAGCTCGTGATCGACGGCCGCGACGTCCACGAAGGGCGCTCCGACGACCCGCTGTCGACGCTCGCCTGGGTGGCCAATCTCGCCGCCGAGCACGATCGGGCATTGCACGCCGGCATGGTGGTGATCACCGGCAGCGTCATCGCCACACTGCCGATCCGGGTCGGCCAGACCTTCGAGTTCACGCTTGAGGGTCTCGGCAGCACCAGGCTCACGGCGGTGTAGGATCCCACGATCAATGCCGCGGGGCGTCGGCGTCCTCCAGCCGCACGTTGAAGCCGAGGAAGCGGTCGTAGAGCGGCGTCTTGCGGAACAGCGCGCGCGCCGGCGGCCGGCAGTCCTCGAGCGTTTCGCCGACCTCCATAAGGCCGAACCACAGCAGCGTACGCAGCACTCGGATGTCGAGCGCGAACGACGGGAACCGCTCGGGCGCGTCGATGACGGAGTCGTCCGGGATGGCGCACAGCCGGACCAGCCGATCGTTGGACTGCCACGAGTGGGCCGCCGCGGCGAGCGACCACAGCACGACGCCGATGTGGGACTGCGGCCATTCGGGCAGCGGTGCCCGGTCGAAATGCCCCAGGTTGGTCCGCCAGAACGCGGCGTGGAACGCGATCGCCTGCAGGGCGGCCGCCGCGCCTGGAGCGAGCATCTGCTGTCCGGCATTGGCGAGCACCAGCCGGCCGCGGATCTTGCGCAGGAACCCGCACCGCATCGCGATGATGCGGAGGAAGTGCAGCGGCGTGACGTCGGCTTCGTTGACGACCCGGCAGAACCGGCTCACCAGAGCGAGGTCGAAGCCCGGCCAGTCGAGCATTGCGGCAAAGTCCGCAACCACCGCGCGGGTGAGGTTGCCGCTCGCGGTCAGCCGCAGGCCGTCGGCGTCGTCCGCCATGCGCAGGAGCTTGAGCATGTGGCTCGCCGCCGGCGACGCGGCGATCTCGGCGGCAGTGAAATCGGCCGCCAGCCGGATCGGCGAAGGCCGGTCGAGCCGCGCCGGCACGTTGATCAGCGCCAGCAGGCTCATCACCTCGAGCAGCGACCACGCCGGCTCGACCCGGCCGAGCCAGGCGCGATAGCGGGGGTGCTGGAGGAGATCGTTGAGCAGCATGGCGTTCATCAGATGGCACGGTCTCCATGCTCCGCGCAAGCGGGAGATCTCATCGGCCACAATTGATTGCAGATCCGGCTATCTGGAAATTGCAACAACATTTCATGTATAAGGAATGGACATGTCACAACCTTCATGGTGCTCTCGACGAACGGCAAGCAACGGGCGATCTGTTGTCCCGCGACCGAGTGTGGCGCCGGTGAAGGGCCCGGATACCGCAACCACAGACTTCGCCGCATGGTGCGGCGCGGCAGCTGGTAGCTGGTAGCCCGGATGAGCGCAGCGAAATCCGGGATCGATTGCGCCGGCACGTCAGACGCCGTTCCCGCATTCCGCCATAGCCCGTCGAAGACGGGCGTAACGCCCTGATGGCTCCATGCGGGCTGCATAGCCCCGGGAACATCGCGCGCGGGGTGGTGTTGAGGGATCGGACCATACACCGGGCA
>JBEKZK010000055.1:0-12163 GCA_049509935.1 Xanthobacteraceae bacterium
CGATCGCGTTCGCCAACCTGGTGGCGTTCTTCGCCAGCGGCTTCTGGGGCTGGATCGCGGACCGGCACGGCCGTCGCTGGGCGATGATCATCCCGGCAGCGATCGGTCTCCTCATCACGCCGCTCTATCTCTTCACCTCCTCCTATGCGGCGGTCAGCGCGGCATTCATTCTGCAGGGCGCCTTCCTCGGCGCGATCTACGGGCAGAACCCAAGCTATCTGTCGGAGCGTTTTCCGACCGAGGTGCGCGCCACCGCCTCGGGCTTCTGCTATCACCAGGGGGCGATATGGGCCGGCTTCACCGGTCCGGTGCTGGCGCTCCTCGCCGCCGGACAGCCGGCAGGGTTCGCGGTTCCGATGCTGATCTCGACCTCCGGGGCGGCGCTGGTGTTCATCGTCGCGCTGCTGATCGGACCGGAGACGAAAGGGAAAGTGCTGGTTTCGCAGTTGACTCTCGTTTCCGAGCTCTGACGGAGGTCCGAAGTGCTGCGGCCCCCGCACCGGGTCCGCGCAGCAGGCGAGCCGCGGCGACGGCAATCCGGAGCACATGTCTCATGGCGATGTGCGGGGACCACTTGCGCACCTTCAGATCGTGGCCCCATGGAGGGCCGCCAGATCGGCTTCACTATCGGAAAACAGCTCCATGACCAGCTCTGGCCTATAGACATGAAAAGTGACGGCGTCCGTGCTCGAATCGTTTCCCACGATATGGACCACGCCGCCAGGGACTTCCAGGAAGGACGCACCTGCCGCGTAGTAGGATTTCCGTCCGTCCTGGATTTCGAACACGCGCCCGGCCAGCACCCATACACAGCCCCCCGAATGATGATTGTGCTTCGGCGTCCGCGTGCCGGGTGGCCATCTGATCCTCACGGCCTCGAGCCCATCGCCTCGGTGTCTGACGTCCCGATCGTAGCCGCCAATCCGCATTTTCATGCCGTGTCCTCTCGATCAGATGCGGCGCAACTCATCCCAACAAATCCGGCATTCGAATGGCAAGCGCCGGCACGGCCCGTCGCATTTGCCGATCTCGCCGACCCTCGGACGATCAATCGCGTGGCGGACGACACGTGGAAGTCGGTCGCTCGCGGACGTCGGCCGGCCGCTGCCGTCCGTCGGGATTTCGAGCGGACCAGGTAGCGAGCAACCATGAATCGGGCAGCGTAAATCGGGAAGTGGTGAGCCGCGCAGCACGGCGCCAGCCGTCCTCGAGCCGCCTCAGGCGCCGCGCGCTTCTTCCTCGAGCGCGATGGCGCACATGATGCCGAAGACGCGCTCGCCTTCCATGCGCTTCGCCTCGAAACCCGTCGCCTCGCCGATGTGGGCGAACAGGTTCTGCCCCTCCCGCGAGCGGCCCACGAAGGCCATCGACCACGAGGGGAAGCCGCGGCTCTCCACCTCCTCGAAAGCGAGCACCTGAACGTCGCCGTGACGCTCGTCGCACTGGATCCGCTCGAACGTCGCCTCGACATCGTGGCGAGCGCCTTCCAGCACCTGAGCGAATGTGCCGGCATTGAAAATTAGCGCGCCGGTAACGCCGATGACGGAATTGTTGCGCCGGGCGGACGCGAGGATCGCGTCCACCTCCGCCGCCGACTCGGCTGGACTGCCGGTGATGAGGTTCCGGCTGTAGTACACGAGGCGGTGGAGTCGCGATGTCATGGTCTCATGCCCTTGCGGTCGGTTCGGCCCGAGCCGTCGCCGGAGCCGCCGCACTCTCCATCCGCGACTGAAGGAATTCGGCGACCCGCTCGGGCGCAAGCGGCCTGGCGATCAGGTAGCCCTGCACGTCCGTACAGCCGTCCGCGGTGACGCGGGCCAATTGCTCCTCGGTTTCGACGCCTTCCGCGAGCGTGGCCATGCCGAGGCTGCGGCCCAATCCCGCAATGGCGCGAACGATTGCCATGCCGCTCGGATCGTCGGGCCGGCTGCGCACGAAGGACTGGTCGATCTTGATCCGGTCGAACGGAAAGCTGCGCAGATAGGACAATGACGAATAGCCGGTGCCGAAATCATCCATCGAAACGCGGACACCCACCTTGCGAAGCCTGTGCAGCGCGTCGAGGGCGGACCGGTGGTCGCCCAGCAGCACGCTTTCGGTGATCTCCAGCTCCAGGCGACACGGATCGAGACCACTGTCGGCCAACGCGGACAGGATCGTGGGCACCAGGCTCGGGCTGCCAAACTGCACGGCCGAGACATTGACGGCGACACCAAGCGGTTTCGGCCAGCCGGCGGCCTCGTGGCAGGCGGTGCGGATCACCCATTCGCCGATCGGCACGATGAGACCGATCTCCTCGGCGAGCGGGATGAAATCCGCCGGGGAAACCAGACCCCGCTTCGGGTTGTGCCACCGCAGCAGCGCTTCGAAGCCGGTGATCCGCCGCGAGCCGAGATTGAGCTGCGGCTGATAGACGAGCGCGAGCTCGCGCAGCGCCAGCGCGCTGCGGATGTCGAGCTCGAGGCTGCGGCGCGCCTGCATTTGCTCGTCCATCGCGGTCTCGAAGAAGCGATAGGTGGCCCGCCCCTCCAGCTTGGCGCGGCGAAGCGCCAAGTCGGCGTTCCTCAGTATCTGGTCGCAGTCCCTGCCGTCGGCCGGCATCAGCGCAATGCCGATACTGGCGCCAATATTGAGGACATGGCCCTCCACGATGTAGGACCGGCCGAGCAGATCGACCAGGCGCTTCGCCAGGGCGGCGGCCGATTGGGGCTGCGTTTGGCCGATCTGGATGATGGCGAACTCGTCGGCCCCGAGGCGGGCCGCAGCGTCACCACGCCGGACGGCCGAACGAATCCGGGCCGCGACGACACGCAGCAGCGCGTCGCCGATCGAGGCGCCGAGAGAATCATTGATGACCCTGAACCGGTCGAGGTCGACTGTCAGCACGGCCGCCGTGTCCGTCGAGCGATCCAGCGTCGCCAGCAGCTCGGTCAGCCGCTCGCGCAACATCGAGCGATTGCCGAGGGAGGTCACCGGGTCGATGCGCGCCAGCTCGGCGGCACGTGTCTTCTCGGCAACCCGGTCGGAAATATCTTCCGCGGTAATGAGCAGCCCTTGCGGGAGACGCACGGTCTCGATGCTGAGTATCCGGCCGTCGCCACGAACGATCTCGCGCTGCCCGGTCAGGCCGGGCCGAGCTGTCGCGGGGCCGATACAGTGGCGCAGCTCGGCGGCCCCCGCCTCGCCAGCGAACAGCTCGCTGAAGCGGGGATTCTCGAGGAGAACCCGGCCTTCGGGGTCGAGCACGGCAACGGCCCGATCGAGGTTGTTCAATGCAATGAGCGCGACGGCCCCGGCGCTGTCCGTCGGGCGCATGTCATGGCTGATGGCTCGGGTGCCGCCCGAAGCCGTCTGCATGGCGGAAGACATATCCTTGGCCACTACGTTCTGCTCTTCCGCCACCGAAGCAATCGTTGCCCGGATCTCACATTCCGCCGTTGCCGGTGATCGTCTTCGAGATGCCGCCGACGGACCCCGGACCTGCACGTCGTCCATGGCGTCTGCCATGCCGACGCCATCTCTTCGACCACCACTCGTGAGCTTGCAGAGTGCACCGGTGGGATTAAAATTTGCTAATCCACTGGACGAGTATCTCTACGTAGACCGTTCGATCTCGACGGCAGCGACAGCTTCGCGATGACGACGGTTTTGCGGATGTCATGTCGAGGCAACCGCATGGTCCGTGAACCAAGGGCTGTGGCGTGCGGACGGGCCCCACGGGTTTCAAGTCTCCGGCGTGAACGCCGTTCGCGGGCCACTTGCGTTGATCGCGACTTCCCACCACGATGGTTCCATGAACCGGCGGCGGATGGGTGGTTCGTCCGGACAATGAGCCGGACGACCGGGTGGGAAACGACGTGAGCGAAAGCGGAAACATCGTCGCCGAGACCGCCCGACGCATTCTTGCCGATCTCGCCGACCCTCAGACGATCAACCGGGCGGTGGACGACACGTGGAAGGCGGCGCTGTGGACCGCGCTTGCGGACGCCGGCCTGCCGCTCGCCTGGGTGCCGGACCAGCTTGGCGGGTCGGGCGCGAGCCTTGCGGATGGATTCGCCGTGCTCGGCATGGCCGGACGCTTTGCGGTGCCGGTTCCGCTGGCCGAAACGCTGCTCGCCGGGTGGCTGCTGTCGCAGGCAGGCTTGCCGGCGCCCGACGGCGCCATGACGGTCGCGCCGGCACGGCCGGGCGACCGCATCCGTCTCGACCCCGACGGCACATTGAGCGGGCAGGCGCGCGGCGTGCCGTTCGCCCGCGAGGCGCGGCATGTCGCGGTTCTGGCAAACGGCGCGGCGGGCGTGTCGATCGCGCTGGTCGAAACCGGAGCGGTCCGCCTCACCGAGGGCCACACCCTGGCGGGCGATGCCTCCGACGACGTGGCATTCGATCGTGCCAGGCCGACCAGCGTGGCGGCGGCGCCGCCGGGGTTCGATCAGACCGCCCTGATGCTGATGGGGTCGGCGGCGCGCGCCGTCGAGAGCGCGGGCGCGCTGCAGGCGATCCTGGACCTGAGCGTGCGCTATGCCGGCGAGCGTGTCGCCTTCGAGCGGCGGATCGGCAAGTTCCAGGCGGTGCAGCACAACCTGGCGCGACTCGCCGGCGAGGTCGCGGCGGCGTTGACGGCGGCCGAATCGGCGGCCGACACCATCGCGCAGTCCGACACCTTCGACGAGGCGGTCTTCCTCGAGGCCGCTGCGGCGAAGATCCGATCCGCCGAAGCCGCCGAGCAGGCCGCTGCCATCGCCCACCAGGTGCACGGCGCGATCGGCTTCACCAAGGAGCATGTCCTTCATCGCTTCACGCTGCGGCTGTTGTCGTGGCGGGATGATTTCGGCAACGAAAGCCACTGGGCAGTGGCGCTCGGCAACCTGGTCGCTCGCCGCGGCGCCGACGAGCTGTGGCCGCTGATCGCGTCGCGTTGAAGCATTTCCCGGAAAAAGCCTTCCCCGGACTTGATCCGGGCTGGACACCGGTTTTCCGAAGGGCAATGCGATAGACATCGACTCCATGTTGTCCAGCAAAGGCGTTTCGCCATGACCACCGAGCTCCGCTTCGACCAGATCCGGCTTCCACCCGAATGCGAGCAGCTGCGTCGCGAGGTGCGCGCCTTCCTGGCCGAGGAGCTCGCGGCCGGCACCTTCGAGCCCGGCGGCGCGCGAACGCCGGGTGCGAGCCGGAGCGCCGGGTTCAGCCGTCGGGTCGGCGCCAGGGGCTGGATCGGAATGACGTGGCCGAAGAAATATGGCGGTCACGAGCGCAGCTTCCTCGAGCGCTTCGTCGTCACCGAGGAGTTCCAGGCGGTCCATGCGCCGGTCCGGCTGCACTTCGTCGCCGACCGCCAGAGCGGGCCGATCCTGCTGAAATACGCGCCCGAGCACATCAAGATGGACGTGCTGCCGCGGATCTGCCGCGGCGAGGTGTGCTTTGCGATCGGCATGAGCGAGCCGGGCTCGGGCTCCGATCTGTTCGCCGCCAAGACCAAGGCGACGAAGACCGAGGGCGGCTACCTTATCAACGGGACCAAGATCTGGACCAGCAATGCGCATCTCGCCGACTACATGATCGGCCTGTTCCGCACATCCCCGCCTACCAGGGAGAACCGCCGCCACGGTCTCACCCAGTTCCTGGTCGACATGAGGACGCCCGGCATCAGCGTCAACCCGATCTATCAGATGACCGGCGCGCATGATTTCAACGAGGTCGTGTTCGCGGACGCCTTCATGTCCGACGACCACGTGCTGGGCGAGGTCGACGGGGCCTGGAAGCAGGCGACCAGCGAGCTCGCCTACGAGCGCAGCGGCCCCGAGCGGTTCCTGGAAACGTTCTACGTCCTCACCGGCCTGGTCGGCGCGCTCGGCGAAAAGCCCGATGTGCGCGGCGCCGAAGGCCTCGGCCGGCTGGTGGCCCAGGTGCACACGCTGCGCCGCATGTCGGTGTCGGTCGCCGGCATGCTGCAGGCCGGCAAGGAACCGGTGGTGGAGGGCTCGATCGTCAAGGATCTCGGCACCGTCTGGGAGCAGAAGCTCCCGGCGCGCGCGCGCGAGCTGGCGGCCTTCGTCGAGCCCGAAGCGACCAACCGGACCGCGTTCGACAGGCAGCTCGCCTACGCCACCATGATCGCGCCGAAGCTCACCATCCAGGGCGGCACCACTGAGGTGCTGCGTGGCATCATCGCGCGCGGCCTCGGCCTGCGCTGACGACGGTCGAGGTCGCGCCTTCGGCGCCCGACCGTCATCAGCAATCCTCGCCCGACCCGCACATCGCGGATTTCGGCGCTCTCCCGCCACCCGCAGCCAGCCGACCACCCGGCGTCAGCCCCCTCGCCTCGATGGAATTGCCGGCTTGTCGGCGTCGACCGCTGTGGCTGGCCGCGATACCAGCAAAGGTTGCTGCTTTGCGACTGAACTGACAACCCTAAAACTTTTGATTGCACCGTGTTGGATCTACGATCGCGGTCCAGATCAACAGTATGACCGGGATTGCCGAATTTGCGACGTACTCCGACCCGATTCCGTCGCCATTGTCTGGTGCGAAGGATTGCCGGGGGCCGTTCCATATCTCAGCGGGGAGACATCAAATGCGAACCAGGTACCTCGTCTTCGCCAGCATTCTCGTGGGGATCCCTTCGACATGCCTGCCGGCCCTCGCCCAACAGGCTGCCGAGAGTTGCCTCCCTGCGCCGAGCCAGAAGGCGCCTGAAGGCAGCCAATGGCACTTTCGGATGGATCGCACCGGGACGCGAAAGTGCTATTTTCTGCGGGCCGACGGCGACAAATTGCGCTCGACGGCGACGAAGCCGGAACGGCAGCGCAGCCAGCTCCCGCCGCCGCCCGCCGACGTCATGAGCGCTCCGCCGGTCATGAGCGGGCCACCGGTGTTGAGTGGGCCGCAGGTTCTGAGCGGGCCGCAGGTCTTCGGTCAGCCGATGTCGGCGCCCCGCGCCGAGGACGGCGTCATTTCGTCGCGCTGGCCGGACCCCGCGAAGGCGGTCGGATCCGTCGGCAACGCCCCGTCGGGAGCCGACACCGCGATGACCGTCGACGCCTATGGCAACATGACCGAATCGGCATCCGCCGACGCCGCGGCGCCCGGAGCGGAGACCGAGTCGTCGATGGATTACCGGCTGATGCTGGCATTTCTCGCCGGAGCACTGGTGGTTGCCGGCGTCATCGCCCGCTTGACCATCAAACACCTGAGAATGCCTCGTCCCCGGGGGACCGGTCCTCGTCGCTCGCGGCTGGACATGGCGCGCCTGCTCTCGCGGTCCCGAGACATGATGTCCTCGATCCTTGCGGCGGCGGTGCCGCGGCGGTTTCGCCGACCGTCCAACCGATCCGAGACGATGAGGTCCGCGGTTCCGATGAAGGACGCGGTGAAGGACAATGTGGACCTGGTTCCATCGCACGACCATGTCGATCAACGCCAGGAGCATCCCGAGGACATCGACGTGCTGCTGCGTCAGATCGAAAGGATGGGCGAGCGTCCTGCCGCGTAGCGAAGGCGGATTCCCCTGCTCATCGGAGCACACGAATACGAAACGGTTGCTCGCGCCCGCGGATATCGACCTCGAGCGACCGGCCGACCGCGGCTCCGCTCGCGAACGGATCGGCGGGCCCCGTGGCGCCAAACAGATCCTCGCTGACGACGACCGAAGCATGCTGCTGCTTGGCGACCTCGAGCAGCCGGCTGGTGACGTTGACGGTGTCGCCCGTGGCGGTGACGTGCTGGTGATGCGCCGGGCCCAGCCGCGACAGCACGGCAGGACCGAAATGCCCGCCGATCCGGACG
Organism: Xanthobacteraceae bacterium; assembly: GCA_049509935.1. Taxonomy (GTDB): domain Bacteria; phylum Pseudomonadota; class Alphaproteobacteria; order Rhizobiales; family Xanthobacteraceae; genus AP-16. The sequence goes on from JBEKZK010000055.1 coordinate 7,789, forward strand.
CTCAGCCGGTCCCTGACGATCGGCGGCAGGCCTTCGAGCCACCGCGAGATCGAAGCCCCGAGCTGCGACGTGGCCCGCAGCGCCCGCGCCGCATCATCGGGCCGTGGCTGCGGCAGGCCGAAAATGATCATCGCGCCATCGCCCATGAAGCTGCTCACGAAGCCGCCGAGCTCGGCCACATCGCGCTCGACCAGTTCCTGAAATCCCGCTAGCAGCTCGCGAGTCCATCCCGGGCCGAGCGCCTCGGCGACGCCGGTGAAGCCCGACAGATCCACGAACACGACGGCGACATCCTGATGGACCGGCTGTGCCAGGAAGGCCGGGTTGCCCATGATGTGCTCGACCAGGAGCGGGGACTGAAATCGGGTCAGCTCCGCCCGCTGGCCGGCGAGGCGCCGCGCGACGTGGCGATCGCGCACCAGCCGCGCCAGTCCGTAGCCGGTTGCCACCGGCAGCGCCGCGCCCAGCGGGATCGCCACACTGAGCCAGTAGCCCTGGGCGAACGCCGCGATGGTGGACGCTCCCCACAAAGCGAGAGCGATGGCGGCGAGGAGAAGCCCCAGCACGCTCCGGCGCATCGCCATCAACAGGACCACGAGCGCCGGCAGCACGACGGCCGCGGTCGCATCGATCCGGCGGACAAGGGGCGTCCTGATCAGGCCGTCGCCGGCCAGGATATTGCTGATGGCCGTCGCCATGATCTCGACGCCGGGCACCGTGCGGTCAAAGGGCGTCGCGAAGGTGTCGCCCATGGCGACGGCCGTGGCGCCGAGGATCACCACCTGGCCGCGCACCTCGCTCGGATCGAGCTCGCCGCGCAGGACCTTGGCGACGCTGAATTGCCTGATGGTGCCGTGCGGGCCGTAGTAGCGCAGCGGCAGGTGGTAGCCGAGATCCGTGCTCACGGTCCTGCCCGCGAGCCTGACGGTGTCGAGCCCGAGCGCCGGCTCGGTGCTCAGCGCGGCCGATGCCGCGGCAAGCGCAAAGGACGGCATGATCGCCCCGCCGGCTTGAAAGATCATCGGAACGTGGCGCGGCACTCCGACGACATCGGTGGCGAGGTTCACGAGGCCGGCCTGGGCGACGTCGCCCAGCGCCGCGATCGGCATGAGAACGCCGGAAGTCCGCGGCACCAGCGCCAACCCGGCGGCCGCGAACCGCGCGGCCCCTTGCGTCGGCAAACCGTCGTTGTCGAACAGACCGATCGCGGCGACCACCGACTTGGCCGAACCCAGCGCCTCGGCGAGCTTGCCATCCGCCTCCGGCCTGCCCGCGTCGAGAAACAGGATATCCAGCGCGATGGCTTGCGGATCATACGCCGCAATCCCACGGATGATCCGTGCCAGACCGTCGCGCGGCAGCGGATAGCCGGAAAACGCATTGACCGTGTCATTGTCGATCGCCGCAATGACGACGCCGCGTGGCGCGGCGCGCGGACCGGCCAGCGCAAAGCGCCAATCGACCGTGAGATGCTCCAGTCTGTCGAGGCCGGTCGCATCGCCTTCGATCTGGCGAGCGCCGAGATATCCACCCCAGGCAAGGCCCGACAGGACGAAGGCGGTTGTGAGCAGGGTCTCAAACGACGGGCGTCCGACCCGCATCATCGGCCGAAGCGCGCGAGAAGGGCCCGGACCCGTTCCTTCTTCCAGCGCTTGACCTCGATCGGCCCCATTCCGGGCGACACGTCCGCTCCCTCGCCGGCGTGAAGGATGGCGGCTTGCTGCGATTGCCGGCGCTTCACCTCGACGGCCCCCGAGATCACCAGCGTGGAGGTCTTCTCCGCCGTGACCTCGACGGCCCATCGGGTGCCGCGGACCGCCGCGATGGCATGCGGAGTGAGGATCTGGAAGTTCCTTCGTGCGCCGCCCGGAGCGAACTCGATCATCACGGCGCCGGATTCAAGCTCCACGGCGGTGGGCGGCTCCTTGCCCTGCTGGCCGGTCAGCCGGTACTGCGCCTGCGCCGCGGCGTGGATCGTGAGCCGGTCGCCGCATCGAAGAATCTGGTCCGGTCCGCGGCGGTCGGCGGCCAGCACACAGCCCGCAGTCTGGGCCGAGACAACGTCCGCGGCGCAGAGCCAGACGGCGACGCCGAGCACCACTCCCGGCAGCCATGCGATGCGTATTCCAGGCATGCTGTCAGTCTAAAAGTTCATGCCTGACCCTGGCAAGCCGGAACACCGATCGCGCTCCGATCGCGCCGAGGACCGACCGCGTCGATCAGGCAGCCGTCACACCATCGCCGTCGAGACGGCGGTCGTGTGCCGCCGCGTCACGCAATCTCCGATCGGCGTCGCGCCCCGACGCGCGGGGCCCCGGAGCATGTCCGATCGGATGTGATCGAATGACGTCCGTGAGCAACGTCCTTCTGGGTGACCGCGATGTCGAGCGGCCGGACGCGGGGACGGGAAAAGGCGTCGTTCAGTGATTCGAGATCACGCCCGGATCGCCTTGGTGAGACACGATTGCACCGACTGAAACAATTCCTTCGATCCAAACGGCTTGCGGATGCTGCGGTCGGCGCCCTGTTCGGCGGCAATCGCCAGCTGGTCGCGCGGCGTCCTGGAACCAGCGCTGATCCCGAGCTCCGACATCACGATGATCGGCATCCGTGGTCGCAGCGCGCGAAGCATGTTGAGGGTTTCGAGGCCGTCCATGCCGGGCATGAAGGCATCGACCATCACCAGGTCGTAAGTTCGCCCTTCCATCAGCCGCAACGCCGTCCGGCCATCCTCGGCGAGGGTCACGTCATAATGCTCGCATTCCAGCAGCTCCTTCAGGGCGGCACGAACGCCCGGATCGTCGTCGATGACCAGGATGTGGGCATGAGCCATCTCGGACGTCACATCCGCCGCGCTGCCAACCGCCCAGAACGGTCGGTCTATCCAGAGTGCAATCGTCGACCATAGTCGGTTTCGAACAGCCGGGGCTGTGACCCACGTCACAGGGGCCGGCTTTATTTTATTGTCGGCAGAAATGTGCTCGAGGCCGCGCGGCCGCGTGCGCACAATCCTATTTCCCCGATTTGTCCGGCAGCCGGCATTGTTTGACGCCGTCAGTCGGTGGCGCAATGCCTGTTCGGATACCTCATCATGGTCGTGTCACCCCTCATGGTGCGGCCGCTCCCATGGCAAAGTCCGGCGCGCCAGGCCACGGCGCATCGAGTAGTATGCGCCGTTCCGGGGCACCGACCCGGCGATCGCCGATCCGCGGCGGGCGTCCTTCGGTGCCGGCGCGGAGGGGAGGGAGCTCGGCTGATGCGGCTGTCGACGCGCCTCACCATGGCGATGATCGCCCATGCGTTCATCACGGTGGCGGTACTCGCGGCCCTCAACTATCGCGTCTTGGAGGCGACCGACGTGTCGAGCGCCCAGGAGCGGTTCCAGAGGTATCCCAGGGGACTGGCGGCGGAACTCGAAGCCACCACGGCCTGGCTGAAGGCGGCCGTGCTCGAATTACGAGGGGCGCCGGAGATTGGCGAGACCGTTCGGGCGAGCCGCGGAGACGTCGTCTCACCGGACCGGCTGGACGACCATCGCGCCGGCGTGGCGGCGCAATGCGCGAGGATGATGGCCGCCTCTCCGACCTTGCTCCAGTGCCGGCTGCTCGGCATCGCCGGCGGCGGCCGCACCATCGTTCGCGTCGATCGCGCGGCGGACGGGAGCGACGTCCGGGTGGTGAGCGATGCCGAGGCGGCGCAAGCCAGCGTGGACGACGCCGACCAGGAGCTGATCCGGCGGGCCTTCGAGGTTGGCGCCGGCGAGATCTTCGCCTCGACGGTCCAGGTCGACCGGGACCATGCCGCCGGTGCTCCGCGGGCGGCGCGCCTCAGCGTCGCGGCGCCGGTCAGGAGCCCGGATGACACGCCCTTCGGCGTCGTCGTCGTCACGATCGACCTCGGTCCGGCGCTGGCGAAGATCGCGGCGGCCGGAACGTTGCCACGGCCGGTGCTGCTCGCCCCACTCCCCCGACGGCTGATGTTCGTGATCGACGAGCACGGCCACTACCTGGTGTCTCCGGATTCAGCCGGCAATCTCGGGCTCGCGGCGAGCCCGTCGGCCCGACTTCAGGATGATTTTCCCGGCTTGACGGAGGCGAACTGGCGGATTGATCAAATCGGTCCGATCATGATGAAGGATCGACGCGGCGCGCAATTCGCCGTCGGCCTGACCAATGCGCGTCTCGCCGGCGACCGGTCCGTGGTCATCGTCCAGCTGGTTGCGTTCACCGCCGTGGCTTCGAGCGCACGGAACGTGGCGATCGCGGCGTCGATCGGCGCACTTCTCGCCGTGCTCGCGGCGATCGCCATCGCGGTGCTGCTGGGGCGGACGATGAGCCGGCCGATCGTGCAGATGACCGATGCGGTCGCAGCGTTC